>NZ_JHWE01000083.1 GCF_000622205.1 Mycoplasma leonicaptivi ATCC 49890 | reverse complement strand
CTTTTTACTATTACTATATTTTATCAGATGGGACAAAAAGTCACGAGCAAGTTCGAAACTTGCATCGTGACTTTTTAATTGACGAGAATTTAATTTAAAATTCTTGTTTTAATAAATTATTTTTGAGCAAAATATGATGCTTTTAAATATTTAGGATCAATTTGATATTTTGATGAATCTAGTGTTTCTTTAATAAAAGATTCTATATTAACATTTGGATTTTTTCTTGATTCTTGGATTAATTCTAAAACATCAACCATTACTGGTGTGTCATTTTGTTTAAATTCTAATCAGAATGTTTTATTGGTTTCAGTATTAGGATCTTCAACACTTACTTCTGGTAAGGAACCTTTAATAATTTGTGATTTTATTCCTAATTGTAAAAGTACTTTTGCAAATAAATCTACAGTTGAATAAATATTAGCAACTGCTTTATCTGATTCTTTAGTGATAACATCTTGTTTTCTTTTTAAATCATTAGCAAGTCCAGCTTGTGAAAAAATACTTTTTATTTCAAGGTCTATTTTTGCAAGTTCTGTTGCTAATTCTTGTTTTTGCGAACCACTAGCAATTAATCATTTTTTATAAGTTTCAAATCTTTTTTGTCCAGTTTCAGAAAGTTTTTCATAAGTTTCGTTTATTTTTGATATTTTTTCTTCATTACTTGCTTTTGTTTTTATTTCTTCGTTTTTTTGTCTTTGAGATTTTGAAGAATCATTAATGATTTTATCATTTTCTTGAACTCTTCTTTCTAATTGATATTTAGTAGTACTAAATAAGTAAGAAGGGTGATTCAAAATAAATAATTGTGGATTGTCTAAAAACTCTTCTGTTTCTTGTGGTGTTAATTCACGGTTAATAACTTTAAAATCTAACTCAGGCGCACTTCCTTGATATCTAATTCCATCAATTAAATAAGTAACACCTAAACCTTTTCCAATACCATCTTCGTTGTTAATTTTATCTTTTTCTTTAGTAAAATTAATCTTAAAATTTGGTAATTCTGTTTTAAAGTCATTAAAAAGAATTTTAAATATTTCTTTTGAATTATTTCTGTGTTGATTTTTTGCATATTTTTTTGCTACATCTGATTCAACTTTTTGGAAGAATCTTGTTGGAATATAGTTATCAATTTTATCATTACCTCTAAAATTTACTGTAAATGTTCTTATTGCT
>NZ_JHWE01000082.1 GCF_000622205.1 Mycoplasma leonicaptivi ATCC 49890 | reverse complement strand
AAAAATATTTTTTTTATAAATTTTTGGTAAAAAACGCACTTTTAAAAAGTAAAAGTGCGTTAGTATAATAAATTACTGAAAGTTTAAAATAAAAAGCACAATATGTGCTTTTTCTTATTCTTTTTTTTAGTATAGTTATGAACTATAACCAGTTGTTCCTACATTATTTAAATCATCTTCACTAGGTTCTTCATTACTTGCATTTGGATTAGTATTAGAATTATCAATAACTGTATTTTTATCTTCAGAAAGGTTATTAAAAATTAAATCAACAGTAAGTATATATTCTTTTTCAGAATTTCCGAATTCAGCGAAAACAATTTTTACATTTTTAATTTTTCTTTTTACAGAATCATATTCAGCAGTTGTGTCTTTAATGAAAAAATAATTTCTTAAAGCATATTTTCTTCTATTGAATTCAGGTTCTTTGATCAAATCTTGTCTATCAAATTCAAAATCTTCATCATTAGATTTTTCTAACTCTATTCATTTATTATAAATTTCCTGTGGATCATTAAGATTATAAAATTTTGAATCTTCATCATCTGTTCCAGTATATTCTATTTTTGTTATATGTTTTAAATCATCAGGTATTGTATTATTCTCGGTTGAATTTGTTTGCTCTGATTCTTTTGGTTCATTATTCGATGTACTATCAATAGGTTCTTCATTATTTACTGTATTATTAGGTTTTTTAGTATTATTTTCAGTTTGATTATTATCTGTTACATTTGAATCAGTATTTTGTTCTGAATCTTGTATTTTTTCTTTTTCTTTTAGAAACTTTGTTTTAATATCTAAAACTTGTTGCTTTGTTGTCGCGGTATCAATTTGTAAAAACAATTGTTGAATTGTTTCATTATTTGTATAAGCAGACATTTCTTGTTTTAAGTTCTCTTTTTCTTGTTTTAATTCTGCTTCACTAAGTTTTTGTTTTTCTAAAATTCTAATTTTATTTTGCTTAATTTTCTCATCAATTTCAGGTAAAGTTAATATATTTTCTTCAACAAGAATTTCTTCAAGTTTATTTTCTTGAACACTATTTTGATTACAACTTATTATATAAAAAAGAGGTGATACTGAACCTAAAACTAAAAATTTCTTTAAATATTTTTTCATAAATACCTTTCATTATATTACTGTTTAGTAATATATAAATTATACATAAAAGGTTGTTTTTAATTTTAAACTTTCAGTAATTTATTATACTAACGCACTTTTACTTTTTAAAAGTGCGTTTTTTACCAAAAATTTATAAAAAAAATATTTTTT
>NZ_JHWE01000081.1 GCF_000622205.1 Mycoplasma leonicaptivi ATCC 49890 | reverse complement strand
AAGAAAACATAACATTTGATGAAAAAGATAATTTAATTATTAAGGGAAATAATTTAATTGCTATTGCTTCTCTTTTAAAAAGATACGAAGGTAAAGTAAAATGCATTTACATTGATCCACCATATAACACAGGAAATGATAGTTTTAATTACAATGATTCATTTAATCATTCTACTTGACTTGTATTTATGAAAAATAGACTTGAGTTAGCAAGAAGATTGTTAAGTGAAGATGGTGTTATTTTTGTACAATGCGATGACAACGAACAAGCTTATTTAAAAGTATTGATGGATGATGTTTTTGGAAGAGGGAATTTTGTTGCTGATTTCATAAGAAAAACAAAAAGCACTACTAACGATGCTAAAACAGGTATTAATATTCAACATGAGAATTGCTTGTGCTTTGCAAAAAATAAAAATAATATAAATTTACTTGGTGGTCAGAAAAATCTTTCTAATTATAAAAATCCAGATAATGATCCTAATGGGGCTTGAATAAGCGATAACCCAAGTGCTGCAACAGGAACAAAAGAAAAAAGTTGATTTGGAGTTACTAACCCCTTTACTAATAAAATAGATTATCCACCAAAAGGTCGTTTTTGATTATTTTCTAAAAACACATTACAAAAACATATAGATGAAGGACGTATATGTTTCAAAAAAGAACACAAAGAAGATGAACGAGGATTTATTTATAAAAGATATTTAAAAGATTTAAAAACTACCAAACAAACATTAAATACACTTGACTTTATATCTAATGATTTTATGAACCAAGTAGCAACAAAGGAATCAAAGTTGTTAGGATTTGTTGATGATTTTTCATATCCTAAACCAGAATTTTTATTATTAAAAATTTTTGAACATTCAACTAAAGAAAGCGACCTCATCCTTGACTTCTTCCTTGGTTCAGGTACAACTGCAGTAGTAGCTCACAAAATGAATCGTAGATACATAGGTATTGAACAAATGGATTATATAAATGATATAACAGTTGAGCGTCTAAAAAAAGTTATTGACGGTGAACAAGGTGGTATCTCAAAATCAGTTAATTGAAATGGTGGTGGTTCATTTGTATACTGTGAATTACTTGAAAACGCAAATTCTTTAATCAATCAAATCCAAGAAGCAAGTGAAGAAAACATTTCAATCATTAAAAAGCTAATTTATTCTGATAACAGAATTGTTCCATACTTAACAACACAAGAATTGCAAGACGTTGACAAAGAATTTGAAACATTATCATTAAAAGATAAAAAACAAGCACTTATAAAATTAATAGA
>NZ_JHWE01000080.1 GCF_000622205.1 Mycoplasma leonicaptivi ATCC 49890 | reverse complement strand
AAAACCAGAACCTACTCCAAATACAGGAGAATCTGGAAAAGGTGGTGATCAAACTACTCAACCAGAACCAAAACCAGAACCTACCCCTACACCAAATCCTGGTCAAGGTGGGACAAGTACAAAACCTGGAATGAAAACTCCTAAAACACCGGAAGAATCAGCAAAACAACTAAATAAACAAACAAATCAAAAATTAACAAATTCTGAAATGAATGAAATGAATTCGGAATTAAAAGATTTAAAACCAAATACAGGTAAAGAAATGATTGTTGATGGTGAAGCAAAATCAGATAAAGATGAAAAAGTAAAATCTTATAACAAATTAACAAAAGAATTATCTTCACCAAAATCTGAATTTCCAATTGCAAAAGATGTAGTTTATACAGATATGGTAAACAACACCCCATCTAAAAATCTTGAAAAAGAATTAGAAATGTCTGCAAAATATGGAAACCAAGAATCTCCTTCGTTTATAGGTGAATTAAGTAAAGAATTTAAAGAAAACAAAAAATCAGATGCAACATCTTCAAAAACTAGTGGAGCAGAAAACCCAGAAAAAGAAGCAAAACTTAAAAAACAAGATAATCAAACTCTTAGTGCTTCTTTATTTGAACCAAAATCATCAAATGCTAAATTAACACAAGGTGATGGTGTTGGTAAAGAAAAAGAAGAAGATCCACTTAAAAGTCAAGGATTTTTAGATAACAAAGGTGAAGAAAAACAACTTGATGAATCTAAAAACTCTGAAAGAGAAGCAAGACTCCAAAAACAACAAAATGATTCTCAATCAGCTGAAATAACAGAAAAACCTCAAACAGTACCTTCTACTGAGAAAAAAGCAACAGAAGATGGTCAATCAGAACCCGCAGATTTAGCTGGTTTAAATCCAAATAATAGTGATACAGCAATGGTTGTTACTGATAATCAAGAAAGACCAGCAAAACCTGCAAACGATTCAAACACTCAAACTTCATCAGCAGAAGTTTCAAGAAATAACTAATACAATTAAAACACCATTAGGTGTTTTTTTATCTAAATTTTAATTTTCTAAATCACAAAAATATTTTGAACATCTTTTTATGAAAAAGTTTTCATTTTTAGTGCTCTTTTTTAATAAATATTTTTTAAATAAAATGAATAAATATATAATTATTTGTTCTTAATTATAAACAAGGACAAAAATAGGAGAAAATATGAAATTAAAAAAATTTTTATGACCAATTTTAGGTACAACATCAGTTGCTTCAATGGCTAGTGTTGTGGCTT
>NZ_JHWE01000079.1 GCF_000622205.1 Mycoplasma leonicaptivi ATCC 49890 | reverse complement strand
TTATACAAAAAATAAAGAAAATTTATTTTTTGTATAAAATTTATATATTACTATTTTTTTGATGGTAACTTGCATCGTGACTTTTAAAATAACGTGTGAAAAATAATTCTGAAATTTACAAAAAAATACTTTATAATATTTAAATTAATTGAAAAGACTAATATATATATATATATATATACTATGTTGTATATTTAATAAAAAAAACGAAGGATTATTTTATGGCGAATAACAAAAATAAGAAAAAAGTTTTAGTTGCTGCCGTATCAGTTGCTGCGACAACACTAGGTATTGGTGCAACTATAACTGGTTTATTGGTTAATAAGAATCGTAAAGTTCGTAATGAAACACAAGCGAATTATGACCAAAAAAGACAAGAATTGTTAGATTTAATTAGTAAAATTTCTAATCCGGAAATTAGAAATGAATTAACAAGCGAATTACAAAAATTAGGTGATACATATTCATCAGAAGGTTTTGATAAAATTGAAGACTTAATTGCTCGTGCTGCAAATCAAGTATACAGTGAATACAGTCAAGCAATAACTCAAACAATTAACGAATTTGAAAGCGATAATGAAAATCACAAAAATCAATTAGCTGATAAATATAAAGCAGAACTAGAAAAAGCAGGTTCTGATTTAAATACATTAGAAACTTTAAAATTATTAGTTGCAAATATTAAAGAAGCGCTTAAAGAATTAGATTCAGTTCATAATCAAGAAAAACACAATGAATTATGGAATGAACTTTTAAATGCTGAAAATATCTCACAAGTTAGTGCAGTTAAAGAAAAAATTCAAGTACAAATTGGTCTTGAAAAAGAAAAGTTTGCTGCTGATTTATCACAAGCACTTGAGTTACACAAAAGCACAAAAAGAGATATTATTGATCCATATGATGAAGTTTTAGATAAATTATTAGCTGAAATAAATAAAATTAACACAGAAGAAAATAAACAAAATCCATCAGCACAAAACAAAGATGAAGCTGCTGATCTTTTAGCACAAGCTGATTTAATTAAAAAAATTGGTGACATTATTTTTGAAATCAAAGATAAAAATGCAGCTAAGAAAAAAGAAATTGTTAACAAATTAAAATCTGCTAATGGAACAAAAGAACTTGAAGCAGTTTTAAGTTTTGCACAAAGTGTTAAAAATAGTGATCAAGCAGAAAGAAACAATAAAGATAAACTAAAGGTGGAAATTAAAATTAGACCATAGGGCTAATGAGATTTCCACCTTTATTAGCCCTTTCATATATGAAAGGGGCACACGGGGGTATACC
>NZ_JHWE01000078.1 GCF_000622205.1 Mycoplasma leonicaptivi ATCC 49890 | reverse complement strand
TATGATTTAAATTTATCATATATAATTCACTTGTCCTTTCACTTTTTACTATTACTATATTTTATCAGATGGGACAAAAAGTCACGAGCAAGTTCAAAACTTGCATCGTGACTTTTTAATTGACGCTAAATCAAAAAAGGGTAACTTTATAACGCTCTTAATTTTTAAAATCAATTAGAATGAAAATATAACTTATTTTTTATATATTTCTCCCCTGCTATCAATATCAAAAACTAATATGACAATTTCAGTATCTATAATTCTAAATATTGCTCTATAATCTCCTATTCTCATTCTAAATATATCATCATAATATTTATGAATATATTTTTTTATATCATATTTAAATATTTTATTTTTATCTTTTGAAATTTCATCAAATGCTTTCGAAAATTTAATTCCATAAATTTTATTTTTCTTTATAAACTTTTTAGCTTCTTTTTTATATAAAACCTTATAAAACATCTTCTAATTTCAATTCAACTGCACTTATATCTGAAAAATCAATGTTTTTATTATCTATTTCTAATTGTTCTTCTTTTGATAATGAAGAAATATTTGAATTTAAAAAATCTAATAAACTAGTTTCTTCTTCTTGTTTTATTCTTTGTAAAGCTGTTTCTCTTAAAAACTCTGAAAAATTATAACCTTTTTTTGAAATAAAATTGGAAATTAAATCATAGTCTTCTTGTTTTAAAGTAATATTTTTACGAATAGTCATAAATAATTCTCCTCGTTCTCAATATGTTTTATACACATTATACACATTATATTGTATAATGTGATTATAATTTCAAATAATATTTTTATTATTTTAAAAGAGTTGTTGCAAGTTTTGAACTTCCTTATGACTTTTTTAATTTACGTATTGAATATTAAAACAATATTTGCATTTTTTTGATTTTTGAAAACAAAAACTACCAACTTATTAAGTTAAAGGCAGTTTTTTAAAATATTATAAATGTTCAATTTTAGCAAGTTCTTTCATAATTCTTACTAATTTTTCCCAATCTCCGTTTTTCTTCATTGTTACATCGAGTGGTTCAACATATTTATCTAAATTTTTTATATATTCATCTAGTGTCATATAAACCTCCTAATTTTTTAAAATTATACAATAAAATTTTTAAATATTATTCAATAATTATATTTTTGACTATCCATTCCCTTATTTCTTTTTTAACTTTTTCTTGTCTTTCTTTTGTGCTTATATCTTTATCATTATTTATAATAAAATTATAATTTAAACTTTCAGTAATTTATTATACTAACGCACTTTTACTTTTTAAAAGTGCGTTTTTTACCAAAAATTTATAAAAAAAATATTTT
>NZ_JHWE01000077.1 GCF_000622205.1 Mycoplasma leonicaptivi ATCC 49890 | reverse complement strand
AATTTAAAAATTAAAAAACTCGAAAATGTTAAAAAAGAATTATTGCAAAAAATGTTTGCAGATAAGGATGATTTAGTTCCTAAAATTAGGTTTGATGGATTTGAGGACGAGTGAGAAGAAAAGAAATTTTCAGAGTTAATTAAACTAAAATCTTTTAGAAATACAGATTTATTTTATAAATATGATGATGTATTTTCTGTGTCAAATGATTACGGAATTGTTAATCAGATTAAATTCTTAGGAAGAAGTTTTGCAGGTGAATCATTACAAAATTATAAAGTAGTTGAACCTACTGATATTGTTTATACAAAATCACCTTTAACTAATTTTCCATATGGAATTATAAGAAGTAATAATTCAGAAAAAACTGGAATAGTTTCAGTTTTATACGCTGTCTATGAAAGCAAACCAAATTTTGTTTCTAATTTTATGGAATTATATTTTACATTAAGTTATAGAATTAATAATTTTTTATATTCAATAATTAGTAAAGGTGCAAAAAATACTATAAATATATCAGATAGAGCATTTTTTGATAAAAGTATTTTAGTACCTAACCTTCAAGAACAACAAAAAATCGCAAAACTCTTTACAACTCTTGACAATGTTATTAAACTAAATAAGCAAAAACTTGAAAAACTGCAAAATATCAAAAAAACATTATTACAAAAAATGTTTGTCTAAAAAAACATAAAAAATATTTTATATAAAGTTGACAAAATTGAAGTTATTTCAATAAAAAATATTTGCTTTTAAAGATAAAATTGTTTAATAATCAAACACTTTTTATAATTTAAAACACTACTCATTGAGTAGTGTTTGTATCTCAAAGATTTTTGTTTTATGAAATTTTAGTTTTCTTCAATGATAAAAACATCTTGCTTTAAAATATTATTAGTTTTTACAAAAATAAGCACTATAAATACTATTTGTACAATTGATAATATTAATGATATAAATTGTCCAGCAACTGGTATTCAACTAAATATAAAACCAGCAACAACAAGAGAAAGTAAAACAATTGAAAATGTTCAAATTTGATTAAATTGATTTCCTTTATCTTTGTATGAACTCATGTAAACAACTTTTAAAATTGCTAAAATAAAAATTACAATAGTTGCTATTATATTAAAAATTAATAAGGTAATACCAAGACCACCAGTGGCAATAATACCATTAACACTTCCATTTAGTATTGAAACCGCCGCAACAATAATAATAGAAATTGCTAAAACAAAAGATATAATTATTAAAATTAATGAAGTTAGAGCAAAATCCTTAACTAGTTTAAGTTTGTTTTGGAAGCGTAGATTATTTTGTGTAAATTCTCTTAATAGCAAATATTTAATTTAAAATATTTATATTAGGAGA
>NZ_JHWE01000076.1 GCF_000622205.1 Mycoplasma leonicaptivi ATCC 49890 | reverse complement strand
TCTCTTTTAAAAAGATACGAAGGTAAAGTAAAATGCATTTACATCGACCCACCATATTATTTTAGTTCAACAAGAGAAGAAGATACTTTTCTTTATAATAGTAATTTTAAATTATCAACTTGACTCAATTTTATGAAAAATAGACTTGATTTAGCTAAAAAAATTTTAAAAAATAATGGATTTATTTTTCTACAAATAAGCGATGATGGTTATGCATATTTAAAAATTCTAATGGATGAAGTTTTTGGAAATAATAATTATATAAATACTATTATTGTTAAATCAAAAGCATCTTCTGGTGCTAGTGGTGGTGGAGAAGATAAAAAAATGAAAAAGAATGTTGAATATATTTTGGTTTATGGTAAAAATGACTCAATATTAAAAACACAATATATTAAAACTCCACTGTATGAATATATTAAAACAAAAGAAAAAGAAGGTAAGAATTTTGCATATACTAATGTTATGTTAGATGAAGGAAAACCTTTTTATATTGATGATATCGTTGATGGTTATGGTAATATTATAAAAATTTATGAAATGAAAAATTATAAATCAGTAAGTGTGAAAACTTTAGCTAAACAAGAAAATTGTTCAGAAGAAGAAATATATACAAAATACATCGATAAAATTTATACCACAGAAAACGCTCAAACTTCAATTAGAGATAGAATAAGAAAAAAAATTCAAAATAATTATGATTTTATTATTGCTAAATATATTCCAGTATCTGGTAAAAACAAAGGGAAATTAACGGATGTCGGATTTATAGGTAACAAAAAAAGATTAATAAGTTTTTTAAAAGAAACAATAGTAATTGAAAATAATTTTATATATAAAACAGAAAAAGCAGGAACTTTATGAGATGACATATCATGAAGTTCTATAAAATTTGAAGGTAATATAAATTTTGGTGCAGGTCAAAAACCAGAAAAATTAATAGAAAGAATTTTTAAATCTTCTACAGATGAAAACGACCTCATTCTCGACTTCTTCCTTGGTTCAGGCACAACGGCAGCAGTTGCACACAAAATGAATCGTAGATACATTGGTATAGAACAAATGGATTATATTAATGATATAACAGTTGAACGTCTTAAAAAAGTTATTGACGGTGAACAAGGTGGTATCTCAAAATTAGTTAATTGAAATGGTGGTGGTTCATTTGTATATTGTGAACTACTTGAAGACGCTAATACATTAATTAATCAAATCCAAGAAGCAAATGAACAAAATATCTCAATCATTAAAAACCTAATTTATTCTGATAATCGTATTGTCCCATACTTAACAACACAAGAATTGCAAGACGTTGACAAAGAATTTGAAACATTATCATTAAAAGATAAAAAACAAGCACTTATAAAATTAATAGA
>NZ_JHWE01000075.1 GCF_000622205.1 Mycoplasma leonicaptivi ATCC 49890 | reverse complement strand
TAGCAATATATAGCATTATTTTTATTTTTTTATACTACTACGTAGTATAAAGGCTTGAAAAACATAAAAAACCTGCGTTTTCTGGGAAACGCAGGTTAATATTTGTTTAACAAATATTAAGTTTTTTGTTTGGAGGCGTAAATTATTTGGGACTGTACGATATTTTGTGTAAATTCTATTAACTCAAGGTTTATTTATTTTAATAATTCATATTCAAATAATGTAGGAACAATTTCTTTTAAATAATAACTTTTAAGTAAAGTTTTTAATGTTTTTATATGACCATTCAATTCAGGATAATTGTAAATATTTCTACCTTTTTCATCTTTAAATTTTGTATTTAATTCTTCATCAATTTGATATAAACCATAAGTAAAATCTGGATTATATTCATTTGTTTTTTTAGCTTCATCTAACACTTGTTTTCAAACTTTTATTAAATTCAATTCATCGTTGTTAAAGTTAATTTGTTTTAAGGTTGTACTAGCAAGCGTTTCACCATTTGAGGTATCTAAGCACAATTCATTTCTATAAAATCTACCATCACTTCCGTTTAATGATCTCATATGTGAGTAGTGTGTTAATGATGTATATAATAAATTTTTTAACAGCCAAGAATTTAGTTTACCATTTCTAACATCTTTTATATAATCATCGTATTTATCTGCTGATTTCATAACTTGACTCATAATTGTTCAGTGGTTATAATTATCAGTATATTTACCAGCTGTAAATATAGGAAGTTTTTCTAAAAAATTATCTTTTCTTAAAAATGTCCCATTTCCATCATATCTTCCACAAATTGTTAATCCACAATTTAATCTAGCATTATCAAATCCACGAGTTGAGACTAAATATCCTATAATATTTTCATTATATATTTTTTTCACTCTATTTCTTGAATGTTTTTGATTTTCTAAGCCATTTAATTCTGATGAAATACCATCAAATTTATCGTTTTGATCTAATTCTTGATTATAAAATTTTTCACTAAATAAAGTGTAAACTCTTTTAATTGTTATATTATTATTTTTAACTAAATTTTCATTTTCAATATCGTATGTTTCTAAAATAAATTCTTTTAAATTATATTTCGAATTTTGCCATAAAATACAAGAAATAAAAGCATTTGTATTAGTGTGAAAATGTTTTCTATTAAATCCAAATCCATTTATAAATTTTTTATTAATTAAATGTTGTGATTTCCAATATTTTATTGGACTAAAAACTATATAACTATCAGTATCTTGTCTTAAATAATATTTAAAAGCAGACCAAATAAAAGCATTTGCTAAATCATTTGTGGTTGCACCTTTAATTTCTTTTTTCATTTCTTGAACTACATAAGAATTTTTTCATACAGAATTTATTTTTGCTTTTCCTTGTTTTTGATGTTCTATACTTGTAGTTTTAAACAGGGACACAGATTTGAAACAATTATAATTTTAAAGCACTTCAAGTTTCTTGAGGTGTTTTTCAATTAAGATTTGATTGAAATCTTTC
>NZ_JHWE01000074.1 GCF_000622205.1 Mycoplasma leonicaptivi ATCC 49890 | reverse complement strand
CCATACTTAACAACACAAGAATTGCAAGACGTTGACAAAGAATTTGAAACATTATCATTAAAAGATAAAAAACAAGCACTTATAAAATTAATAGATAAAAATAAATTATATGTAAATTATTCCGACATAGATGATGTTTCATTTAATATAAATGAAGCAGATAAGAAGTTTAGTAAATCATTCTATGATAAGGAGTAATATGAATAATAATTGTTTTTATAATTCTAATGAATATCGTTGTAATAAATTAATATTAAAAGATTAATATGGAAAATAAACATAAAGAGTTACTTAATATTTTATTTGATAAACTTAATGAAATTAATAATCAATTAAAAGATTTTGTAAATATGTATGAAAAATATTCAGAAGAAATAGAAAATAACTATAACGTTTCAAGCCAATTAGATAATGAAAGAACAATTGCTGATTGATTTTCTGATAAATTAATTAAAGTAATTGAAAAAACATTGCTCCTGTACCAATGAAACTTACTGAACACTATATAAAAACACCATCTATATTTAAGAAAGATGGAAAAGAAAAAACAGAATATAAAAAATCTATAGAAGGTTTACAACATAAACAAGATGAATGAAAAAGATGGATGACAATTGACTGTACATTTAAATTAGAATATAAAAATGAAATATACTATATTTTCGTTGAGTATAAAATGAACAGAACTAAAAAAATAATTCCTGAATTGGCAACAGATTATGTAAAACATAAATTTTATACATTTTCAAATAAGTTTGAAGCAAATACAATATTTCTTTTTTTTAAATTTGATTATGATGAAAAAAATAAAAATAATATTGTTTTATATCATAAAAACATTAAAGAAATTCCAGATACTACAAATTGAGATGAATCATTAAATGAAGGAAGTATTTTTTATAAAATCAATAGCAAAAAACATAATGGTAATAATATAAATAAAATTTACGACACATATAAAACTTTATCAAATATTTCAGAAAAAACAAAAACTATTCCAATTGATACTTTTAATATTTTAAAAAATAATATTTTTTACAAGAATAAAGATTGACTTAAAAATAAAGTTGCATATTCTAATAACATAAGACTTTGTTTAAATATTTTTGAATACGTTTATAAAAAATTTATTAAAGATAAAGAAAAATTAGTATTTATTTTGAAAAATTTAATTTCAAACATAAATACTGATTTAAATTTAGAAACTATTAATGAATCATCATTAGAAATGTTTTTTAACACTGAAAAATTAAATGAAGTATTAATAGAAAAAATAATAAAATCTACTAAAAAACATTTATCAAATAAAGAAAACCGAGATACAAGAAATCAATTTGAAAAAATAATAGGAACAGTTGATATAAAAAAGATAACTTCACTTTATATCATATCATTGGTTTATACGTATGTTCGATTTTTCTTAAAAGAAGAATTTAAACTTAATGTTGAAGATAAAAAAATAAAGAAAATTTTTGAACAAATAAGAGATAGAAATATATACCTTATAAACAAAACAATTAAAGATTATGAAAAACATAGAGATAATTTTGAAGCTCTAGTTTTTGGTTTGTGTTATTTCATAGTCAATTTATGAAATGTTATTGGAATTAAAGATAATGAGAAATGAGAATTGTCTGATAATTTTTATACACAAAAAAA
>NZ_JHWE01000073.1 GCF_000622205.1 Mycoplasma leonicaptivi ATCC 49890 | reverse complement strand
AAAAAAAAAAAATTATTTTAAATAAATTTTTTTATAATTAGAGCAAATACATGACAATTTGAAAAGAAAAGTCTGGATATTTATATTACTAATATCTAAAATAAAGAGGAGATATGAAAAACAAATTTAAAAAACTTTTTAAAAGTTCAATGTTATTAGGAGCAATGCCTATTATTGCTATTGCTGCTTCATGTGGAACAGATGGAGACAGAGAAGTAACACAAAAAGATCCTGATAACTCATTTATGTTAAAACATATATCAGGAGACGTTAAAACACAACTTCAAAATGAATTAAATACAGCAAAAGCGATTGAAGATTTAGATCAAAGACAATCAGCTTTAGAAGAAGTTTATAAAAAAATTGATGTAGAAATTAAAAAATTATCACCAGAGTTACAAGAATATTATGATAGAGTTGCTAATGTTTCATTAGGTGTTAATCCAAATGGTGCAGCATCATCATTTACACAAAATCAAAAAGATCACATTGTTATTGGTACAACATATTCTGAAACAGGTGATCAGGCTAAAGCGCTAAATACAGCAATTAAATACTATAATGAAAATATTGCTGATGCTTCAAAAGGAATTAAACCTGTAAAACAAATTAATGCTGGTTCAGGATATCCAGCTGGATTAAATAAGGTAAGATCAAGTTTAGAAGCAAAAGACAGAGACAATTTCTTTAATATAGTTATTAACTATCCTACTGTTGCTACTGAGTTAGCACAAAGAGATATGTTATTATCAACTAACTCAAAAGATGAAAAATTTGATTTAGATATAAATGCATTTAGTGATAAATTTATTTCTTCAAATACTACAACAGAAGATTTAAAAAATACTTCAACATACATTTTACCATTCCTAAAAAGTACTAATGTTTTATCATTAAATGGTCCAGTTCTTTCATACGTTTTTACAACAATGAAAGAAAAAGGAGTTGTTTTCGCTGATGCAGATATGGAATGATTTAACAACATCATTGAAAAAGGAAAAGGTGATTTAACAAGTGTTAAAGAATACTGAGGTGAAGTAGATTCGAGTGCAGAAGCAATTTTAACTGATAAAGGTTACAAAAAAGAAGGTGTTAAAGTTTCAAAAGAAACATTATTTGGTGACTATGCAGCATTACTAAAATTTGCTGAAACAATTCAAACAATGTTCACATTATCTAAGAAAGGTGTAGATTCAGAAGCGCATGCATTTGGTATAGATGATATTGCTGGTGTATTTAATCAAGCTCTTTTTGCAGCAATTGGTGCAGATGAATCAAATATGTCTCAAAGACTTGATTTAACTTCTGGTGAATTCCACTATAATGGTCTTAAAAATGGTGAAGGTAAATTAAAAGGTCAACAAATATTTAATTTATTTAAAGATGGTGTTGAAAAAGGGACAACAGTTATTCATGGTCCAGGTCAATACGCTTCAACTAAACAAACATATCATAAATTTGCTTTTGCAATAGGTTCAACAGCAGGTTATACACATAATTATATTCAAGGTTCAAGAACAAAATACATAAATAACAAAAACGGGAATGATGATTTTGAAAGAACATCTTCTAAATTTACAAGATTGAATCTTTTACCTAGAAAAGTAAAAAATGAACAACCTGAAAAACCAGAAAATGTAGTTGCATATGTTGGTTCACGTTATAA
>NZ_JHWE01000072.1 GCF_000622205.1 Mycoplasma leonicaptivi ATCC 49890 | reverse complement strand
AAATTAATATCTTGGTGATATTTACTTCAAGATATTAATTTATCTATAAAGTTTAACATCATAAAAGTTTTACCTGAACCAGTAGGTGCTTTGAAGTACACAGCATTTTTAGAAGAACCTTCTAAAGTAGATGTTGCTTGATTTACTAAAAGATCAACAACTTTATTTTGAGATTTAGTTAGTTGCATCTTTGTCCTTAATTTGAGGTTTTAATGCAAGTAATGAATTTAGAATATCAATTTCTTGTAGATTTTTTAAGTACTGTTCACCAATACCAAAATCAATTAAAATAGATTTTAATTGATTTGTTAATTTATCAATTGATAATTGATTATTAAATATTGAAACATCTTGATGTTTGATATTGTAAACATTTAAATTTGATTTGTATGGTTCGTTGTCTTTTGCTCATTTAAATTCTTCACCATTTGTACCAATACCATTGTTGATTCTAAAAAGTCTTTCATATGTTATGTTTTTAGCAATGTTGTTTTCATTGTTTGTGACAAGAGTATAAGTTCTGTTTCCACCATCTTCTTTGTTAAGTTCTAAAACTGCATGTCCAGTTGTTCCAGAACCAGCAAAGAAGTCAAGGATGCGAGCGTTTTTATTGATACTTCTATCTATTAACATTTTAATAAGGTTTATAGGTTTTGGAAAATTAAATAAATCATTTAAACCAATGCTTTTTAATTTTTTTGTACCTGCTGATGTGTCGATTTCTTTAAAAACATTATTTTCTCAATATAAATCATCGAATAATGATGCAAATGAATTTCCAGAAATAACAGTTTTTGGTTTTAATATTTTAAAGTCTGGTATTTTTGTTGATGTTTCATATTCAAAAATCTTTAAATTATCTTTAATATTTCTTACTTTTATTTTATTTTCACTTATTAATTTATTTATTTTTTCTACCCCGACTCTTCAACACCCTAAAAAGTTACCTTTAAAATTTGGGATTATTGGAATAAAATTGTCAGAAATTAATTTTTGTCTTTCTTGTGTGTTTAAATTATATATAGCGTCTTTATCAGCAATTGTTGTATTTTTTGTTATTACTTTTTTATTTATATTATTATCAATAATAAATTCATCCGTTTCTTTTTTTCATCAAACAATATAACCCATATTTGGTCTTTCGTTTAATGTTTCAGCACCACCACCTTTTTGTAAATCATATAATTCTTTTTCAAATAATTGTGTTTTAAAATTGAATTTTCACTTATTATCTTTTTCTTTTTCTTTTAGTGAATTTATTTTAAGTTCTTCAATATTTTTAGAGTAAGTTATAACATACTCATGAGTTGATGCAAAATATTTTTCATCACTTCTTCCACCAAAATTATTTACTCATATTAAATTAGCTACAAAATTCTCTTCACCAAAAATTTCATCCATTAAAACTTTTAAATATGCTTGTTCTGCATCATCGATCGAAACAAAAATTACCCCATCATCTTTAAGGAGTTGTTTTGCTAAACGCAACCTTTCGTTCATAAAGTTTAATCAACCATTACGAGAATATTTATCCCTGTAAATAAATTTGTTAGCTTTAATTTGTTCTTTGTCATCAGCAATAGAGTTACCATCACTATTTGTTGCTTCGGTATTATAAGGTGGATCAATATAAATTAGATCATATTTATATTCAAGACCTGCTCTCTCTCTCTCTCTCTATCATTATTAAGTTCTTTAATGCATCATAGTTTTCACCTATGATTAAAGT
>NZ_JHWE01000071.1 GCF_000622205.1 Mycoplasma leonicaptivi ATCC 49890 | reverse complement strand
TCTGATGAATTATATAGTTTCATAATATCTATAAACGAAAAAATTTCTTAATTTTTTTTATTTAGTATAAAATTTACTGAAAGTTTAAATTTTAAGTTTTCTTCTTGTTTTTCTTTTGTGCAAGAAGTTAAAATAAATATTGGTGAAAAACCTAAAAATGTTAAGATTAATTTCTTAATAAATACTTTAAATTTACTCATATTTTTATTATATATATATATATATATTTCAAGAGCTTTTTTTGAAATTTTTCAAAAACAATTTTTCGGTCTTTTTTGCTTGTTTTGTTGTATTTTAGTTAATAAAAGAATAGGCAATTTTCTTTATAGAATAAATATAAAATTATAAAACATTATGTCTTTTTATAAGTTTCAACTTTTTGTTTCAATATATATATATATATAATTATTATGTCTTGTTATGTCTTGCAAAAAACATAATAAATATATGTTTTTTAATTAAAAAAATAACTTTTTGACATATCAAGATAAAAATTCAAAAAAACCTTTTTGAATTTTAGTTATATTAATTAATTATTATTTATATGAAAGGATTTTTATTTTAAAAAATAAAAATAGATTAGTATGAAAAAACGTAACAAGTGACTATTAGTTGTCACAAATTTATCAGCAGCTACTGTCCCGCTTGTGGTTGCTGCTTCATGTGGTACAAATAAAGCACCACAAAAAGATCCAAACACATCAGTAAATAAAGCGGATTTACAAAATAAAGTAAATGAAGTAAATACATATATTACATCAAATTTAAATGATGCTAAATATTCAACAATTAAGCAAAAATTAATGAGTCAATTAACAAGTGCACAAGGTGTTGTTAATAAATCAAATGCAACTCAACAAGAAGTTAATACTGCTTTAACTTCATTAACAGATGCTTTAAGAAAAGCAAAAGAAGATAAACAAGCATTAGATTCAGCAAACACAACTCCACAACCTAATCCTGCACCTGCTCCAGCACCTAAACCAGAACCAGGAACATCAACTAATGATCCTAAACAAAACTCATTAAATGAATTAAATGCAAAAATTAATGAAGCAAAACAATTAATTACACAAAAATTATCAGGACAAGAATTTAGTGAATTAAAAACAAAACTTCAAACAAAAGTTACAGAAAGTGAAAACGTAGCAAATAATACAGATTCAACAAAAGAAAATTTAGATTCTGCTAAAACAGCATTAATGCAAGTTTTAGCAGAAGTAAATGCTAAACTTGATGAAACAAAATCATTAAATGATTTAAAACAAGAGTTACAAACACTTATTAATAAAGCACAAGAATTAATTACAAGTATGTCAGATTCTAAATATTCATCAATTAAAGATGAATTGATGAAAGCAAAAGATAAAGCATCAGCAGTTCACACAAAAGAAAATGTTACTAATCAAGAATTAACTTCTGCAAAACAATTAATTACACAAGATATTGAAAAAGCTAAAAAAGACAAACAAGATTTAGAAACAGCAGAAGCAAGTGTTACAACAGAAACAATTAATTATCAAGACGCTGTCTTTACATATGCATTTAAAAATACATATGTAAAAGATGCTTTAAAGAAATATATTGATGAAGGATGAACATTTGAAGCATTAAATGAACAACCTAATATGGAACAACCAACTGTTAGTGATGAGGAACCTGCTGCAAGTGATGGTGATCAAATGGCCGCTTCAACTGGTGGTAGTGATTCAAGTAATGCTAGTGGTTCAAACCAAGAAGAAGGTGAAGAAGCACCACAATCATTAAGACCAAGAACTATTTCAAAAGATTTAGAAGTTTTCAAGGGTAAAAAACAAAAAGATGGCCAAGAGGGTGTTTTTGATTATTTAAACATTGTTGTTAGAGGAGTTCAAAGAAAACAAGTTGAATTAAACATGGAAGTCTATTTTAGACCATTAATACTTATTAACGTCTCAAACTTCTTGAGGCGTTTTTCATTGTAAATTTGATTGTATTCTTTC
>NZ_JHWE01000070.1 GCF_000622205.1 Mycoplasma leonicaptivi ATCC 49890 | reverse complement strand
TTTTCTTTTTCATAAAAAAATTCTCCTAATATAAATATTTTAAATTAAATATTTGCTATTAAGAGAATTTACACAAAATAATCTACGCTTCCAAGGAATTTTAAAGAGATTAATTTTACTTTTTTGAAAAAATGATAAAGTAAGTTTTATCCTCGGAATTTTAACTTCTATTTTAGCAACCATTGGTATGTTATATAATCAAATTTTTATCGGAAAAATTATTGTAGATAACTTTTTGTATGATGTAATTAACAATCCTAATTATGATATAAATAAATTTAATTGACAATGATTTACAACCGTTATAATACTGTCAAGTCTTTGTTTTGTGTTCTCAATATTAATTAACTATGTTAATCGTTTAATATTTATATATATTTGTCAAAAAATTATCACTGACTTGCGCGATGAACTATATAAACAGGTGCAAAGTTTACCATTAGGTTTTTTAAACAAAGAACAAAAAGGAAAAATTATTGCATGTTTTAATAGTGATATGTTTTCTCTTAAAACTTTTTTAGTTTTTGTTGTACCTAATTTAATAAATTCTTTAATTACTCTAATAATTTCAATTATCACAATGTTTATTTTAAGTTGGCAATTATCTCTAATTATGGTTGGTATGATGTTTATTATTACTTTATTTACATATCAAATAGGGCAAAAATCCAGAAAACTTTACCATGAAAGACAAAGTGATAACGCTAAATTATTTGGTTTTACAGAAGAGGTCATTTCTGGTTTTAAATTATCAAAAACATATAATCAAGAAACTCAAAATATTACAAAATTCACTGAATTAGCTAATTCATTAGCAAAAAAAGAATTCAAAGCAAATGCATATTCACAATCAATGTTCCCTCTAACGCAAAATTTAGGTAACATAGGTTATTTATGTGTAACATTAGCTGGTGCTATTTTAATAATAAGGGGTAAGAGCGAAGGTATTGGTCTGACAATTGGTGTTTTAATAGCTTTTACACAATTTGCTAAAAGTTTCGCTTCTCCTATTGCTACAATATTAAGAAATTCATCACAAGTACTTAGTGCAATAGCTGGTGGAAGACGTATTTTTAATTTAATGGATCAAACCCCTGAAGTTGATCAAGGACAAATAGAAATATATAAAAATGAATCCAATGAGTTATTTTGAAAAATTCTAAATAATAATACAAAAGTTCCATTTCAAGGTTTAATTGAGTATAAAAATGTATCATTTAGATATAAAGACAAGCAAATATTAAACAATATTTCTTTTAAAGTATTACCTGGTCAAAAAGTTGCTTTAATAGGACCAACGGGTGCTGGTAAAACTACTATTATTAATCTCCTAAGCAGATTTTATGAAATCAATGATGGAGAAATTTTAATTGATGGAATTAATATTAAAGATATTAAAAAAGAGTCATTACGAAGTGTAATAAGTCTTGTTTTACAAGAAGTTCATCTTTTTAGTGATTCTATAAAAAATAATATTATTTATGGTTCAGAAGAAAATTTTGATTTAAATCATTTTAATAATAGTTTAATGGTTTCTGATTTAATCCCACATTTAGAAAAACTCCAAGAAAAAGAAAACACAATTCTTTTAAATTCTGGTTCTAATTTATCACAAGGTCAAAAACAACTTATTTCAATAGCTCGTGCAAATTATAAAAATTCTAAAATATTAATAATGGATGAAGCAACATCTAACATTGATACAAAAACGGAATTAATTGTACAACAAGCAATGGATAAGTCAATGCAAAATAAAAGTACAATTTTAATCGCTCACAGGCTTAGTACAATAAAAAATTCAGACTTAATTTTAGTAATTAATAATGGTGAAATTAAAGAATCAGGTAATCATTTAGAATTAATCCAAAAAAATGGAATATATAAAGAATTATGAATGAAATCTATGGAATAATATTTATTAATTTAAACTTTCAGTAATTTATTATACTAACGCACTTTTACTTTTTAAAAGTGCGTTTTTTACCAAAAATTTATAAAAAAAATATTTTT
>NZ_JHWE01000069.1 GCF_000622205.1 Mycoplasma leonicaptivi ATCC 49890 | reverse complement strand
TTATAATTAGACCAGATTTGTGTTTTGCTATCGCAATTCTCTTATTATCAAAAAATAAGTTTATGAGAATTTACACAAAATATCGTACAGTCCCAGGGACTTTGTTTTTTGATATTTCTAAAATTTTAAAATATCAAAAAACCCCAATTGTAATTCTTGAAAATGTGAGAAATCTTGTTTCACATGATAATGGTAAAACTTGACAAATAATTAAAGAAACACTTCAAAATCTTGGTTATATAATAAATTCTGAACCAATAGTTATTAGCCCTCATAATTTAGGTATTCCTCAACTCAGAGAAAGAGTCATTATTTTAGCTTATCATAAAACTTTAAATTTAGAAGATTTTAAAATTCAATTACCTACAAAGAATCAATATAAAACTAATATTGAATCAATACTAGATAAGGAAGCGGATCAAAAATATCATATAAGTAATCATGAACAAAAATTATTGCATTGTTGAGATGAATTTATTAAAGGTATTAAATTTATACCTAAAAAATCCGTAAAAACAAAGGAATTTATTAAAGAACCTTTTTTAGGTACCATTGGTTTTCCAGTTTGAGCAGATGAGTTTATTAATAAATCTTTAATATCATCTGATAACAAAAAGTGAAAAAATGATTTTATTATTAAAAATCACTTACTATTTAAATATAACAATAAATTTATTAAAAATTGGTTAAAAAAATGGAACAATCTGAGCGATTTTACCAAAACAGAAAAAAAACTTGAGTGACAGTGTGGTGGTGAATATAAATCAATATGAGAAACAATTATTCAGTTCAGACCCTCTGGTGTAAGAGTAAAAAAACCTGATGTTTTTCCTGCTCTTGTTGCTATGGTGCAGTTACCAATTATTGGTAAATATAAAAGAAGAATAACACCAAAAGAAGCTTCAAGACTACAAAGTTTTTCAGAAAATTTTATTTGTAATGATATTGATTACCAAGCATATAAACAGTTTGGTAATGCTGTGAATGTTAAAGTTGTTGAGTTTATTGCAAAGCAATTATTAGATAAATATTTGAAATAAAATGTAAATTAAAACATAAAGTTTGTAACTTTATGTTTTATATTTTCAATTTATTGTTTTGATTTTAAGAATTGAGCATATTCTCTATATAACAAAGATTCATTTTCAAGTGTATATCTTTTAACTGGAACTTTTTCTTCTTCAACAATTACTGGTATTTCTTCAATAATAGGTTTATTTTGTAATATTTGTTCTTGTTTAACTTCTTCGATAATTATTTCTTCTGGTTGAGGAGAAGTTTTTTGTACCATATGAATTTCTTCTGTTTCTTCATTAATTGGTTTTCATTCTTCTTCCATGTCTTCTTCGTCGTATTGAACTTGAATAACTGGTTCTTGTTTAACTTCTTCATCAAAGTGAACTATTTGAGCTTTAACAACTTCATTGTTTTCAACAGAGATAAATACTGGTTCTTCTACTTCTTCTTCAAGAGCTTTTTTTGTAACTTCAGGAGCTGCAACTATTTCTTTTACAATAACTTCTGGTTGTGGTTGTTCAACATAAACATTTTGAGTGTTTCTAAGATGTCTTTGACGTTGATTTTTCTTTGCTTTTCTTGAAGGTTTTGGTCCTTGATCTTCATCTGCTGGTGCTTGATAATAAGGACATTTTTTACCTAAGTGACAGTTTTTATTATAACCTGTTGAACATGAACCTAAATCTTGTAAATTTTCTAAAACTACTTCTTTGTTTTTTTGTTTTTCATTTTGTTGTTTAGATCATAAAACATAATTTGCATTAGCATTTGCAAAGCATTCATCACCACATGTTGTTCCACCGATTGGTTGATGCACCTGATCAATTCTTGTAGACATTGTATCATCTATATGTAATCTTATTTTTTTATATGCTTCTTTATTCTTTGATTGTCTCATTTATGAAACTCCTTAATTTATATTAATAATGTATTTTAATTATATATTAATTTATTAAAATCTATTAAATAAAACAAGAATTTAATTTATGTTATTTTGAAAGTCACGATGCAAGTTACCATCAAAAAAATAGTAATATATAAATTTTATACAAAAAATAAATTTTCTTTATTTTTTGTATAAAAAAAGCAATA
>NZ_JHWE01000068.1 GCF_000622205.1 Mycoplasma leonicaptivi ATCC 49890 | reverse complement strand
TAATAAAACATTATCAGAAAGAATTAATAGATATTGTCAAGGATTAATGATGAGTGTTCTTACACAAGGTAGACAATTTATGTTAGCAGGAACCGAATTATTACAAAGTAAACCTTGTGATATGTCTGGTGAAGAAGGATGAAAATGTCAAACTACCGAATATGATGATTTTGAAGAACAACCTGATAATAGTGCATTTCATCCAAATTCATACAAAACAACAGATTATGTTAATAGTGTTAAATGAAATCACTTAAAATACGAATCAGCAAAATATGTAATGAAATTTATGAAAAAACTTAATAAATTCAGAAATACTACTGAATATTTTAGACTTGATACAAATGAAAAGATTAAAAATCAATTACATTTTACAAAGGTTGATATTGAAAAACAAATTATTGAATTTAAAATTTCTAATTCAGATAACACAAAAGAAGTTGTTGTTATACATAATTTTAGTGATAATGACCATTTCTTTAATACAGAAGGTGAGATTATTTTAAGTTCATATAGATATCAAAGAAAAGAATCAAGCATAGTTTATGCTCATTCTTCAATATTATTAGAAAGAGATATTAAATAATGAAAACAGTAAAATTAGAAGAAAAAATTTTATATCAAATTTTCCCTAGATCTTTTTATGATTCAAATAACGATGGTGATGGTGATTTAAAAGGAATTACACAAAAATTACCATATTTAAAGAAGTTAGGTATTAATGGTATTTGGTTATGCCCAACATATAAAACAAATTTTGTTGATGCAGGATATGATGTTTTAGATTACAAATCTGTTTGAGAACAATTTGGAACTCTTGAAGATTTTAAAGAAATGACAGATAAAGCAAGAAAATACGGTATTGATATTATTATGGATATTGTCTTAAACCATGTTTCTAATGAACATGAATGATTTAAAAAAGCTTGTGAATCAACACAAAATATTGAGCACAATTACTTTATTTGAAGAGAAAAATTAAGCGATGAAGAAAAACAAGCACAAAGTATTTTTGGTGGTTCAGCTTGAGAGTATGTAGATAGTGTTAAAAAGTATTATTTTCACTTATTCGCTAAAGAACAAGTTGATTTAAATTGATCACATCCAGACACAATTAAAGCAATGGTAGATGTTATTAACTTTTGGTACGATTTAGGTGTTAGAGGGTTTAGATTAGATGCTATTAAACACGTTTCAAAAACATTTGATGATGTACAAGGTAATCCTTATTTTGCATGAAATAAAGGAGCAGTTGAATTTTTAAAAGAATTTAACACACAAGCTTTTGCTAATAAACCAGACGCTTATACATTAGGAGAAGCTTCAGGTATTTCTGCTTCAGAATTATTACAATATGGAACAGGTGAACAAAAAGTATCTGATAATTACTTTAATTTTGCTTGGTGATGAATTGGTTGATCAAACAAAACAGGAAGAAATGGTTATGATGCAAACTGAGACTATAAGCAATTTGCTTATCAACAAGCACCATTTCAAGAAAACACTAAGATATCACCTGAATTATTTACTAACTTTTTATCAAATCACGATACATCAAGAAGTATTTCAAGATGAGGTGATGAAAATATCTTTAGAGAAGAAGCGGCAAAAACACATGGTTTAATGTTAATGACACTTAAAGGAATACCATGTATTTATTATGGTGAAGAAATTGGTTTACTTAATACTAATTTTGAGTCTAGAAAAGCTTTTAAAGATGTTGATATCGCAAATGGTTTTGCTTCTCTTGTAGATAGAGACAAAGTTTATAGTGAAGAAGAATTTATTAAATATTTAAACATTAATTCACGTGATGCAGGTCGTTCATTAATGCAATGAACAAGTGGTAAAAATGCAGGATTTAACAAAGGTCAAAAACCTTGAATTAATTTAGGAAGAAATAAAGATGTTATAAATGTATCCAAAGCTTTAAAAGACCCTAATAGTATTTTTTACTTTTATAAAAATTTAATTTCATTAAGAAAAACTAAATTCAAAAAACTTTTAATTGAAGGATTATCAAAAATTGAAATAGATGAAAATGGTGTTTTAATAATTACTAGATCATTAAAACAAGAAAAATTAATCTCTTTAATTAACCTAACTAATAAAGAATTAACTTTAAATGAAATTAATGGTGAACAAATTATCTCAACATATAAAGATAATAAAAAACCTTTCGGAACACTTAGACCTTTTGAATCTATTTTAGTTTATAAAAAATAAGGAGAATAATGGAATTTTTAAAATATGATGTAAAAA
>NZ_JHWE01000067.1 GCF_000622205.1 Mycoplasma leonicaptivi ATCC 49890 | reverse complement strand
GTAAAAAACAAAACAATTTCACAAGTTAAATTTGATAAAAAAGTTACAGCAAAAACAGAAAGTATTTTTGCTTTAGGTAATGGTTATTTAGGGATAAGAAGCGCTGATGAAGAAAGAAAAACTTACAACAAAGAAGACTTTTTTGTTAATGGTATTTTTAATAAAGATACAAAAGATGATGTATCTGAATTAGCTAATCTTGCAGACTTAATGAGCACACCAATTTATTTTAATGGTGATGAATTTAAGGTAAATTCACGTGATAAATATGAAAAAACTTTATACGTTCGTGATGGTGTTTTAAAAAGAACAATTGAAGCAGAAAGACCTTTTGGTAAAGTTTTATTAACATTTGAACGTTTTGTTTCACAAAATGATTTAAATGTGTATGCTCACAAAATTAAAATAGATATTCTTGAAACAAAAAATAATGATGAAGTTGTAGTTACCGTTAAACCGGCTATCAATGGACAAGTAACTAACTCTGGTACACAACATTTTGGTGAAGGTAATAAATCAAGACCTACAAAAGAATCATTGAGAATGGATCAAAAAACAACATTTTCTAAAAGATTTGTGATTCATAATCTTGTAACAAAGTTTTTCTACAATAACGAACAAGTTTTAGGTGGAACAGATGATTATTTAATAGAAATGAAACGTCGTTATGTTGGATTTAAAATTAATCAAAAAGTAAAAACAGGTGATGTTATTGTTCTTGAAAAATTAATGTCAGTGCACACAAGCATAGATGGTTCTAAACCCACAAATAATTTTGATTTAGTTCTTAACAATGCAAAAGCAAAACATTTAGAATTATTAGCTGTAAACTATGAGGACTTAAAATTAAAATCAATTGAATATATGAAAAACAATGTTTGAAATCAATTTTTTGTAAAGATTGATGGTGATCAAGAAGCAGAATACGATTCACTAGCATTAGATTTTGGTATTATGCACTTAAATGGTTTTGTTCCAAAACATTCATCTAATGTAAATGTTGGTGCTAAAGGTCTTTCTGGTGAAGGATATCAAGGTCATACTTACTGAGATACAGAGTTCTTTATTAATCCTATTTATCTTTTCAATAATCCAAGTATTGTTAAAAATCTTCTAACATATAGATATAAAGGAATAAAAGGAGCAAGACAAAAAGCTCTTGAAATAAAAGAAAGAAAAGAAGAAAGCAACTTAATTGGTGCACAATTCCCATGAGAAATGGCTTGGCCTACAGAAGGTGAAGTTTGTCCTTATTGAGGTCAAGCAGATGTTGTTTCAGGTCAACAAGTTCCTATTGCTTCAAGACGACAAGAAATTCACGTTTCTGCTGATGTAGCTTATGCTATTAATCAATATTATCAAATAACAAATGATCAAAATTTTATGAATAAAATGGGTTATGAAATGATCATTGATACTGCAATTTTTTATGCGTCACGTGCTGAAAGGCAAAATGATGGTACATATGAAATAAAAGATGTAATGGGTCCAAACGAATATAAAGGAAACATTGATAATAATGCATACATCAATATGTTTGCAAAACATAATATTGATTTAGCTCTAAATTATATTAAAGATTTAAAGAAAAATAATCCTAAACTTTTAGAAGCAATTAAAAATAAATTACCATATAAATTAAATATTGAACAATTAAAAGATGTTCAAAATAATTTAAAACAACAACAACCTAACAAAGATTTAGTTATTGCTGAAAATGATCAATTTTTACAATTACCAAAAATTGATGTAAAACCATTCCAAATGCTTGGTGATGCAGGTAAAAAATTATTTAACACACAAGAAGGTCACAAAAGACTTTGTTCTCAACTTGTTAAACAAGCAGACGTGGTATTACTTTTAAATATCTTACCTCACTTGTATAATAAAGAAATTAGAAAAGCAAATTTTAACTACTATGAACCATTAACTACACATGACTCTTCATTATCTCCTGCAACATATGCAATAGAAGCAACAAGATTAAAAATGATTGATAGTGCTTATCATATTTTCAAATATGGAATTAATATTGATATGGGACCTGCAATGCATACTTCAAATGCAGGTATACACGCAGGTTCATTAGCAGCAATTTATCAAATGATTGTATTTGGTTTTGGTGGTTTAGATTGACACAATAATAATTTACACTTAGATCCTCTTTTACCCAAAAATTGAAATAATTTAGAATATAAATTTACATATAAAGGTTCAGACTTTCTTGTTAATGTTTCTAAAACAAAATATACCATTGAAAGATTATCAATTAATGGTCAAAAGGAAATAGAAATTTTAACACCAAATCAAGTGTTAAAATTCAATTCATTAGACAAATATGAACTAGAGGTAATTAATGATTAAAGGTTTTGTTTTTGATTTAGATGGTGTTATTACAGACACAGCAATTTTACATTTTGAATCTTGAAAAGAAATTGTTAA
>NZ_JHWE01000066.1 GCF_000622205.1 Mycoplasma leonicaptivi ATCC 49890 | reverse complement strand
CTTCTGATGAATTATATAGTTTCATAATATCTATAAACGAAAAAATTTCTTAATTTTTTTTATTTAGTATAAAATTTACTGAAAGTTTAAAATTATATGCCCTAATGATATTGTTGATAAAATTAAAAATATTTTACAAAGTAAAAACTTTCTTGAATATGTTAAAATGCTTGGTAAATATAAAAATGGAGGTTACTATACCTTTTCATCAAAAGATGTCAAAAAATATATTGAATATGTATTAGAAAAAGAGGTTTAGTTAGATGAATAATGATTTTCTTTTAACACTCAAAGAGTCTTATATAAGATATAAGAAATACGGTTCAAGAAGTAATGAAAAACTCAAAATATTACATGGTAAAATAGCAAAAGATATAAGTAAATTTTTAAATAATAAGATTTATAAAATTTATTCATTAGGTTTATTTAATGGTAAGGAAAAAGTTGTCAAAGGTAGTTATAATCCTAAGAAGATTGATATTGCCATTACAAAGAACAATCAAATTAAATGTTGTATTGGTGTTAAATTTATAATGAGTAATTATTCACAAAATTCAAATAATTATTTTGAAAATATGCTTGACGAAACTGTAAATATACGTGAATCTAAAATCCCTTATTTTCAAATAATAATATTACCTGATAATGTTCCGTATTATGATAAAAACGGAAAGATACTAAAAAGAGAAAATATATCTCAAAACCATATTCAAAAATACATTAATTTGTCACATAAAAACATAAATAATCTATTACATATTCCAAATAAAACTTTAATAATGTTAATATCTTTTGATGATGAATCAAACATTAAAATTAGAAACAATACACCAAAAGTTGATTGTTTTGAATATGAAGATTTGGTTTTTTCATTATCTAAAACAGAATTTGTTTTTGGTGATTCAGTAATTTATAATGATTATGAGCAGTTTATAAACACAGTAGTAAAAGAAATCTTAAAATAATGAGTGTTTATCGTTATAGATATTGTAAAAAATACCTTATAGACTTAATAAAATTAAAATTATAAAAATGTATAATATATGCATAATAATATTAACCAAAAATTAGTCAAAGGGAATTATAAAATGAACAAAAAAATATTAAAAAAATATTTTACTTTTACATCTTCAATTTTAACATTTGGATTAACTTCTTTAATCGCTATGTCTTGTGATTCAAAAGAATCAAAACAAATAAATAATCAAGACGATTTAAAAAATGTTGAAAACTCAAAAGTTTCAAACGAGAATAGTCAAGAAAAAACTAATGTAAACGATCAAGAAAACACAGATAAGAAAATAACTGATACAAAATCAGAACTAAATAACAGTCAAACAAAAGACAAAGAAACTAATTCAACTACAAGTGATGAGTCTCAATACTATACACTAGCAAGTTGAAATATTTATAACTATGGTTCAAGCGCTCCTAAATTACAAGTTAAAGTTCAAGCCATAGCTGAAATTATTGCAAAAAATAATTTAGATATAATTTCATTACAAGAAATTAGTTATGATGATACAGAATCAGTTAATAAAATTAAAGAAGTTTTAAAAGAAAAATATAATTTAAATTATTCCTTAATTGGTTCACCAAAAGGAATTATTTCAAAAGAAAGACCTAATTCAAAAGAAGCATTTGCTATTTTATATAATTCAAATTTTGAAATAGATAAAGATAAACCATTTAGTAATATTAATTATGGTCAAAAAACTAAATATACCAGACCATTATGAGCAATAAAAATGCAAACAAAAGAAAACAAAGATTTTATTTTAGTTAATGCACATTTTGATGCACCAGGTAAATCAAGATCTTCTAATGAAAAAAGCAATCCTGAAATTGATAACTATACTTGAAAAGGTCAAGGCGAACAAGAAGTTAATGAATTTTTAGAAAGTATTGATTATATTAAAAAATTATCAAATGATCATCAAATTCCAGTAATTTTTAATGGTGATACTAACATTAAAACAGATAACTTAAAACAAAGTGAAAAAATTATTTCTGATGCAAATCTTGAATCAGGATATGAAAATACTGAATTTACATTACAAGATTTAAAGAAATTTTATGATACTTCATTAAATTCTAAAAAAACTGGTTATTCTAATGCATATGATAAATTTATTTATCATAATGTTGATGACTTTTTTGTAAAAGAACCAAAAGAAACTTTTAAATATGATCTTGCAAAGGCTTTTAACAATGAATTAGCAGACAAAAAACAAGAATATATTAAATTATTTAAACAAGATCCTAAAAATAAAAATAAAACTGGTAAAAATTCTGAACTTGTTGGAAAAATTTCCGATCATACTTTTATTAAGATTAAAATCAAAAAATAAATGCTTAAAAATCACGATTCAAAAAATCGTGATTTTATTTTACCGTGAAAAATTAATATCAATTTTTTCAAGCTTTTGAATTGCTTTTTTAATTGTATCATATGAAGCAGTTCTTGTTGTTGCCATTATTTCTGAAACTTCTTGATATGATAAATCTTGATAAAAATATAATTCAAAAACTTGTTGTTGAGTTTGTGTTAAAAAAGATTTATATTTTTCATAGAGTTGTGTATATTTTTCTAAATTTTCAGGGGATTTTCTATTCATTTATCAAATCCTTTGTCATTTGATAAATGAATAAATCTAAGTCAAAATCTTGTAAATCATCAACCTTTTCTCCAAG
>NZ_JHWE01000065.1 GCF_000622205.1 Mycoplasma leonicaptivi ATCC 49890 | reverse complement strand
TTATGATGCTCTTAAAGCAGGTGAAAATCTTGATTATTCAAAAATAGAATCAAATAATGTTTCTAATGCTTTATTTAAAATAATTGATGCATCTGTTAAAACAATATATTCAAAAGATTATATTGAAAAACTTAATCAATTAATTGAAGAATATTCAGGTTATATTAATTTAGATTCACAAGATTTAGGACAAACAGAAAACTTTAAAGATGATATTATGGGTCTTACATTTGCATTTTTAAAGGCTTCTGAAATTGATTATATTCCATTTTATTTTGGTCTTACTAATTCAATTTTAGCTAATATAGATGCTGAGTCAAAATTAAAGGCTTCACAAGAAAATGTATCTAAAAAATTCGTTCCAGAAATTTTTGAAAAATTAGATTTTGATTTAGATGAATTAAATAAATTTCAATACAATCTTAAACTTGAAGCTTACAAACTAAGAACATTATCAAATCTTAATACATTTAATATTCAATTATGATACGATAGATTTACAAATGAAATTAATAATGTTTGAAATGAAAAAGCTACTGTATTGCATACATTATTAAGAAATGATCCAGAATTAAATTCTAGTGATGAAAACGTTAAAAATCAAGCATTAGCAAGATATCAAAATGCTTATAATAAAATGATAGAGTTTAACGAAGAAAAAACAAATGAAAAAAATAATTATGTAACATATATTGGTGCTGTGTTCATGTCTTTAGGAATTATAAGTACCATTATGACTTTGGTAGCCTTTGTACTACAAAAATCAGTACAAAGTCAAAATAAATTTAATACTAAGAAAATATTTAGCATTATCGCATTAACATCTACAATTATTTCTGTTGTAGGTATTGTGTTATTAATTTTAGGATTAGGAGGAATATTATAATGAATAAAAATCCAAAAATTACTTCGATTCTTGATTACATTGTTGAAGTTCAAGGTGAATTCCCTTATAAACAAAGACAGTTTTTTAAATTACAAAGTAATCAAAAAATAAAATTAATGCTTATCAATTCAACACATGATAAAGCATTCTTAATCGCTAATGATAAAGGTGAAAATCTTCGTATTGGTGATGAAATTATCTTAGAAAACGACGAAGCAAGAGTTGATACTTTTTCGCAATATTTTGGTAAAGTAATTGATGTTGCCGGAAATATAACATTACCACAAGCACAACTTTTAGCTGGTGATAGAAAACCAAAAGGAAGCAAAATCTTTGAATTAGCTCATGATTTAATGACTGTAAAAAGATTAAATGAACAATTATTTACAGGTATCATTGCAGTTGATTTATTAATCCCAATTGGTAAAGGACAACGTGAATTAATCATTGGAGATAGACAAACAGGAAAAACACATATTGCACTTAATGCTATTATTAACCAAGCAAGAAATGGTGTTAAATGTATTTATGTTGCAATCGGACAAAAACGTGAGGCTATTTCAAAAATTTATAAAACTTTATCAGAATATGATGCATTACAAAATACAATAATTATTGATGCTCCATCAACAAGTGCTTTTGAACAATATTTAGCACCATATGTTGGTATGGCTCATGCTGAAAACTTATCAAAAGAGCACGATGTTTTAATAGTATTTGATGATTTAACAAAACACGCAAATATTATTAGAGAAATTGCTCTTTTAACTGACAGACCAGTTGGAAAAGAAGCGATGCCTGGTGATACATTCTTTTCACATTCACAATTATTAGAACGTTCAGGTTCATTTAAAGATAGAAAAACAATTACAGCATTACCTATTTTACAAACTGTCGATGGTGATATTACTTCACTTGTTTCTTCAAATGTTATCTCAATTACAGATGGTCAAATTGTAACTAGTTCAGATTTATTTGCACAAGGTACTTTACCAGCTATTAATATTAACTTATCAGTTTCTCGTACAGGATCAAGTGTTCAAAGTCGTTCAGTAACAAAAGTTGCTGCTGAAATTGGAAAAATCTTTAAACAATATAAACGTCACTTAAAATTAGCAATGTTGGATTATGACTTTAATAAAGAAACATCATTACTACTTTATAAAGGTAAAACAATTGAAAAAATGTTTAACCAAAAAGGTATTTCAATATACTCACAAGAATTTGTTTTATTAATGTCTAAACTTATTTCATGGGCAACATTAAAAGGAATTTCTGATGAACAAAAAGCTCTTGAATTTATAAATGAATTTATTAGTGTGGATGAAAAAGCAGGTTCAATTTACCAAAGTATTATGAGTGATCCTTCATTCGATGATTCACTTGCAAAATCTTACTTCTCATTTGCATTAAAACAATATTCTGATTTCAACAAATTAAAATGAGATATCGAAACAGAATATGATTTCTTAGATATTGATAAAAATATATTATTAGAAATTTCACAAAAGTTAGGAGATAAATAATGACAGGTAGAATTTTAAATTTATGATCAGATGTTATAGAAATAGAATTTAGTAAAGAAAATTTACCTAAGGTTAATTATCTTTTAACATTACATGAAGGAAAAACATATTTATTAGTTAAAAGAATTTTAAGTGATACAGTTATTAGAGCGATTGTTATTTATAATTCACAAGAAATTGCAATTAACGATGTAGTAACAAATACAAACAACACTTTCTTGGTTCCAGTTGGTTTAAGTTCAAGAAACAATATTTATTCATTCCGTGGTGAACCTCTTTTAAAACAAAATGTTAAATCATTAAAATATGTACCAATGAATTCAACAATTCAAGATACAAGATTTTTAGATAAAAAAGCTGAAATAATTGAAACAGGTATTAAAGCAATTGACTTCTTTATTCCAATGGTTAAAGGATA
>NZ_JHWE01000064.1 GCF_000622205.1 Mycoplasma leonicaptivi ATCC 49890 | reverse complement strand
GATGAATTATATAGTTTCATAATATCTATAAACGAAAAAATTTCTTAATTTTTTTTATTTAGTATAAAATTTACTGAAAGTTTAAAATATATATAATTAAAGCAAAAAATGAAAATTATTAAATAATTTGTCTCTTTAAAACAAGGTTAAAAAGCACCTTTGAATTAAAGGTGCTTTACATTATTAAAACTTTCTATATTATCTATTTGTTGGTAATTGTGCCGGGAAAACATCTCTACTTGTTTGAATGTTTTGTTCACTAAACATAATTATATCTGAACCATCTTTTTTAATAAAAACAAATGTATAGAATTTACCATCTTGTAACTTTTGATCACCATCAAATTTTCATACTAATGGAAACTCTTGATCTGTTTGAGCAATTGTTGATACATATTTAATGTTAAGTGGTTTAACAAGTGTGTTATCATTTTCTGATTTTACTTCTGTTGCAAAAGCAATTCATTCACCTGTTACACCTTTAACTGGTGAAAGGTGTAATTTAATGTTAAAAATACCATTTGCATCAAGTCTGTTGCTTTTATCTGCTGGATGTAATAACCTTCTAACGTTTTGTTGTCCACTAAATTTTTGAATACCGTATTTTGTAAAATCTATATCAATATTTCTCATTAAATTATTTTCAGACATTTTTGACATATCATCAGTTGTTTTATTTGATTCCATATTCTCTGTTTGAGAACCTGACATATTTTTATCTGTCATCATAGTTGCTTTGTTGCTATTCATTGTGTCGTTTTGATTTTTATCACCTGATTTTTCTTGTGAAGAACAAGAAGCAGCAACTCCAAAAACTGTTGCAGACAATAAAGTTCCTGCACCAAGTGATGTAAAGATTTTTTTAATTTTTTTCATAATAACTCCTTAAAAATAATTATTCAATTTGATATGGATAGAAAATATCTTTATTTGATTCAATATTAGATTTACTAAATACTATAACCTCAGATCCATCTTTTTTCCAAAAAATAAATGTATATGACTTGTAAGGACGTATTTTTTGATCACCATCAAAAGACCATTGCAAAGGATATTCTTCATTTGTTTTTGCAATTGTTGATGCTTGTTTAACATTAAGTGGTTCAACAAGTGTGTTATCATTTTCTGATTTTACTTCTGTTGCAAAAGCGATTCACTCTCCAGTTACACCTCTTACAGGTGATAAATGTAAAGCAATATTAAAAATTCCTGTTTCATCTACATTTTCTTGTTGTGCTGGAAAAAGCAATATTCTTACTTTAGGATGTCCGCTAAATTTTTGAATTCCATATTTAGTAAAATCTATATCAGTATTTCTTGTTATTTTTGCATTCTTGTGAAACAAAGGGTGATTTGTATATGAAGGATCAGAACAAGATACAGATACCGATGTTGTTGTAACAATAGTTGCAGGAACTATTGTTCTTTTAAATATTTTTGTAATTTTCATTTATACCTTTCTTTGTTTAAATGCATTATTATTATAATACAAAAAAATGAAAAAGTTTATTTTTAAATAAAAAATATTGATTTTTTTAACTTTTTGATTATTTTTATAATTAATTTATAAATATATAACAAGAGTTCGTTTTGTTTAAAGAGACTTTTTAATTTATAATAATTTGTTAAAATTTTAATATATATAAAATAATTAATTATTTAAGGAAATAAATGACAGTTATTAACAAAAACTCTTTGAAATTTGGTTTATCATTAAAATTATCACTAATTGGTTCAGAAGCATTTAAATTCACTTCTTCTCTTTACATCTTTAAAATAACAGGTGATTTTTGATTAGTTACTATTTTATATTTGATTATACAGATACCTAGTTTAATTATTTATTTGTTTAGTTCTAAAATCATTAAAAAATTTCAAAATGATAAAAATATTTTGCTAATTTCTGATTTACTAAGTTCTTTTTCATTATTAATTTTATTAATTGTTTTTTTAAGTATTCATCAAGTTAGCGCTTTTGCTTTTTCAATTATTCTTATATTTATTAACACAATATTAGGATTTATACACTCCTTTAGATTTATTTATTTAAAAAACATTATTTATTATCTTGCCAACAACAAAAAAGAAATGTCAAATTTAAACATTATTTCTTCTTTTGCAACAAGTATTGGATTTTTGTTTCAGCATTATTTTCTTTAATTTTTTATTCCAAACTTGAGTTTTATTGAATAATTATTTTTAATACATTAACATATTTAATTTCTGGTTTATTATATTTTTCACTTAAATTAAACAAAAACAAATGTGAATTTTATAATGAACAAAGTAAACAAAATATAATAAAAGCTAAACAAACTTCACAAAACAAAATATATAAATGATTATTTATTATATGCTCAAGTTTTATAGTTGCAATTTTTTTAATACCAAGAAATGCGGCTTTACCACAATTTTTTAAACATATTAATTCCCAAAATACAATTGAAAAATTTAATTTTCAAAATATTGTTTCCTATCTTAATTTATTTTTTTCTTTTGCTTCAATTTTTGGAACATTAATAAGTTATTGAATAACAAACAAAACAAAAATTAACATAAATATAAATTATTTTCTATTTGGAATAATACTTTTTAGTATTTTATCTATTGTTTTTAGTTCTATTAAAAATACAGATGTACAATTTTATAGTTATATAGTTATTATAAGTATTCAACAAATTTTATTTTCTCTTTTCTTACCACTTTTTTATAGTTGCATATCAATAATTACCACAGCATTAACAATATATTTTTCATTTTATTACTCTTTTGTATTTTTTAATTTAATACTTTGTTCATTATGTCTTTTATCTATTTTTTCATATATAAAACATAAAAAACAAAATAAATCCTTAAAACACGAATATAAACAGGGACACAGATTTGAAACAATTATAATTTTAAAGCACTTCAAGTTTCTTGAGGTGTTTTTCAATTAAGATTTGATTGAAATCTT
>NZ_JHWE01000063.1 GCF_000622205.1 Mycoplasma leonicaptivi ATCC 49890 | reverse complement strand
ATAATTAGACCAGATTTGTGTTTTGCTATCGCAATTCTCTTATTATCAAAAAATAAGTTTATGAGAATTTACACAAAATATCGTACAGTCCCAATAAGCATTGCTTATTTTATTTTTTAACAATTTTTCAAGAACCTTTTCTATTAGTACCATCTCTTGTAATAATATTATTATCAACAAGTTGTTTAAAAATTCTTTTAATTGTCGGAAGAGACTTTTTGGTTATTTGAGAAAGTTTTTCTTGTGTGATTTCAGGATCGGAGTCTAAAAATTTTAAAATTAAATTAATGGTATCGTTTTTAGTATCATTGATACCATTTAAAATGGTATCATTTAATAGTTTAGTATCAAAATTGGTATCACTGATACCATTGTTCTCTTTTTTGTTATCACTTTGTGTAATGTCTAATTCATTTATTTTTTTCATTATATCTTCATCAACAAAAAACATTTGAGAATCTTTGACAAAAAATCTTAATTCTTTTTCAAACATTGATTTATAATCCTTTTTCATTTTTCTTAATCCAGTACCAAGTTCTTCAGCGTATCCTAATTTTCTAAAAACTTTTACAATTTCAGGATTATATATTTTTGAAAAAGAAGTAATTTGAACATCTTTAATTTCAAAATCATTTATTTCTGCTATCGGATTATATGAAAGAACAAAATTTTTAGAACATTGAATAATTGTAGGTTTAATTTTATCAAAAAAGTAATTTCGATGCATAAGAACATTTGAAACTAATTCTTTTAAAAATGGTTTTACAGTCGAAATTCTTTTTGATTCTCTAACAATATAAGGTTCTGGTAATGCGCTTTCAAAAAAATTAATTATTTCATTAAAAGCAGATATTAAATTTGATTCAACAACTAAATAATCATTATATGTCAATCTTGATAAATCATTACTTATTAAACATTTTGTTTTGTAATAAGGAAAATATTTGTTAATAAATTCTTTTTTACCAAAAAGTAATAAACCTACTTTTTTTAGCTTATATGTATTTGTTTTTAATTCCAAGGAAACAAGATTATTTAATCTTAAAACAGACATTATTTTGTCTTTTTTGGACAAAATACTAAAAACATCTTTTTCGTTTTTCAATAATTCACTAGAAACTAAATTATTTAAATAAAAATCAATAGTTTTTATATCAATTAATTCAATAAAGTGTTCTTCTTCAATGTAATTTGATAATCAATCAAACTCTTCTTTTTCTGAACGTAATATTGATAATAAATATGTATTATTAGTAATATCTAAGTCAGTGCTGGATTTTCTAAAAAATATTTTTTTGTTGTAAAAAATAATATTTTGTGATTTTTGAACAAAAATATCGATAATAAATAAGTTTTTTTCTATTTGATACTCTTGAATTAATACACAATTTAAAATTTCTCAACTAAAAATACTTTTATCATTTAAAGTTGTAATGATATCATCTTTTATTTTCTTTACTAAGTTTTCAGAAATACCAATTAATTTAGTATCATCTGCAACACCTAAAAATATGTGACCACCATTGTTATTAGCAAAAGCACAAATACTTTCATAAACACTTTTACTTACTTTTTCTTTACATTCTTTAAATTCAATTGTTTCTGATTCACCGCCCCGAATCATATTTACTATTTTGTCTAATATTTGATTATTTTTATTCATATTTACCACTTATTAAAATAATTATATATTTTTTTTAGTTCTGTTATATGATAAAAAACAAACGTAAAGTTTGTTTTTAGTAACTATAAATTTTGTAAAACTTGTTTAACTTGTTTTTGTAATTTTTGCACACTTTCTTCACTAAGTGTTAAAATACCAGTAGATCAAGCTTCTGGATTAATTTGTACATCTGTAAAATCACATACTACATTCGCTCTAATAAATGTTAATAAATCTTTGTATTGTTCAAATACTTTTTCGTGTCATTTTGCTGCAACACAAGAAACAGTAACTTTTTTATCATTAATTGCTGAAATAGATTTTGGTTGAGTTTTATCAAGTGATCTACTTAATCAATCTAAAAGATTTTTAATAGATCCAGGCATTTGTGAATTATAAACTGGTGAAAAAACCCAAATAAGATCACTTTCAAGTACTTGTTTTCTGATTTCTTTAATTTCTGGCAATTCAGTTTTTTCTAAATCTTGGTTCATTAATTGTAATTTTGAATAATCTAAATATGAAACTTCTGCTTTATTAGAAATTAGTTCCTGTGCTTTTTTTGCAAGTTGTAAATTAAAAGAATTATCTCTTAATGAACCTACAACAAATAAAATTTTTTTCATTTTTACTCCTTTATTAATTTTTACGATATTATACAAAAAGTTAGAAAACATTTACAAAAAAGATAAAAAATAACTTTTTTGTAAATGTAACTTACTATTTTAAATATTTTTCAGGTATTGAATAAAGATTTATATGACAATAACCACTTGGATTTTTTAAAAGATAGTCTTGATGATATTCTTCTGCTTTGGTATCATCACTTACCATTAATGTTTCAATATAATTTTGTTTATTTTCTTTTTCAATGAATTTTCGATTTAGCTCTTTAAATTTATTTAATAATTCTAAATCATTAGCATAAAAACCAATTCTATATTGAACTCCTTTATCGTTTCCTTGTTTGTTTAATGAATATGGATCAACAATATTTAAAAATAATTTAAAAATTACTTCTTCTGAAATAATAGAATCATCATATTTAACTTTTACCGCTTCAACATGTGAAGAATTTTGACAAACTTGCTTGTAAGTCACTCCTTCAAAACCACCATTTAAATAATGAACTGATGTTTCCAATACTCCTTTTAATCTTTGGTAATAAGCTTGAACGCCTCAAAAACATCCGCCAGCAATATAAACTTCTTTAATCATTTTACACTCCTTATTTGATTTTTATAAAAAAGATTATAACACATTAAAATCCTTTTAAATTCACAAAAAGTTAAAAAAAACATATTTTTTATACAAAAGTATAGCTTTTTCTTTTTTAATATCTGCTATTTGTTGTTTTTGTTTAAAATAAGTATTGAAAATTTTATTAAGCATACAAAATAGACTTTTTAATTTAACTTAATAATTCACAAAATTATATTTGACTTAAATATTTATTATCTATTAATGATATATATATATATATAT
>NZ_JHWE01000062.1 GCF_000622205.1 Mycoplasma leonicaptivi ATCC 49890 | reverse complement strand
TCTTCTGATGAATTATATAGTTTCATAATATCTATAAACGAAAAAATTTCTTAATTTTTTTTATTTAGTATAAAATTTACTGAAAGTTTAAATAAAATAAAAAAAATTAATTAATTATTCATAAATAAAACTATTTAAAAATAATTGTAATTTCGTTTGAAATTTTTTGGATTTTATCTAAATATTCTTCTTTAAATTTATTAAAGCTATTAATATTTTTTTGTTCAATATTTTGTTGTGTTTCTTCACTGTTTTTAGGACTAACATTTGACCTTTTGATATCTATTTTTGGTTCTGAAATAGAATTAATTTTTTGTATTCTTTCTTTAAAAATAGAATTATAAATATCATCAGAAATACCAATATAAACTTCTTTGTTAATTGAACTTAAAACGGTCTCGGTTAAAAAGTTATTAAAATTATTAATGTTGGGATTAAACTGCATTAAATTTACTAAAATTACATCGTAATCTGATAAAAGATTTTGTGATTTATCTAAAAAGTTAAAAGCATTTGATCCGTTATTATATGTTTTTAAAGTTGTTATTTGAATAGTATTATTATCAACTTTTGCAACATCTTTAATTACAGAATTATTTATACCAACTAATAATAATCCATTATTAATAGCTTCTGGTACAATATCATTATTAACTTGTCTAATTAGTGTAAAAATATTTGAGTTTTCTTCTTTTGCATTTGTATTAATTTTAATAATATGGTTAATATCATTAGGTATTAACTCACTAAAAATTTTGTTAGGTTTTTGTTCAAATTTTATGGAATCAAATTTTTTAGTTGAATTATCTCTACTAAACAATGTTATATTTTTATTTATGGTTTGATTTTGATTTTGTAATTTAATATTTAAATTAATACCGTTTATTAAATCATAAGTAATATCATTATCAAATTTTAATTCGGTTAAATTTGAATTTTTAATTTTTTCTTTAAGTTGGCTAAGTCTTTGTTTTGCCTCTGTTGAAAGGAAACCGAAATTTTCTTCAATATCAAAATCTAGTGGAAGAATTTGTTTTGTTATAAATAAACTATTTTCTTGATCTTGTGTATTTTCATGTTTATCAGAAGGTACTTGCATTTTAAAATCTTTATAAACATTATTTTCACTTGAAAAAATAGTTTTTTCAGGTTTAAAAAGTAAAACTGGTGATATTTGAGATTTTATGAAATTAATAAATAAATCTAAATCTTTTTTAAAATCCAAAAACATTTCATTTAGAGTCTTATCACTTTCTATTTCAAATTTTTTTGAGATTAAATCTTTTTTGTTTAAAAGATTTTTAAGTTGATCTTCATATTTTTTAAGAATTTCATCTGTAAGTTTATTATTTTTATTACTTTTTACAGATTGTGTATATTGTTCTAGGACTATTTGTGCTGCTGTAAAATTATCATAAATAAATATTTTTGCAAGAGCATCTTGAATATTTTTAATATGTTCTACTTCAAGACCAAAACCTTGCAAAACGTTTTGTAAAGTGTTTTGAAAAACATCATTCCTAAATAAAGAAACTATGTGTGATAAATCAAAAATATCAACATTATTTTTGATTGCTTTTTCAAATCTTTCTTTCATTTTTATAAATTCATTTAACAAGAATTTTTCTTCGGTAACCCTCAAATAATCTTTATATAAATTATTATTTTGTTCTTTTAATTTATCTAGGTTTTGTCATTTACTAATTACTGATTCTTGAAATAATTTATCTGTAAAGTTATTAAAGAAATTTTCAAGCAAACTTAATTCTTTATTTAATGAAACGAAAATTTCTTGTGGTATAGAAAATTCTTTTATTTTATTATTCTCTGAAATTTCGCCTTGTTCATTTTTACAAGCAGTTAACACTAAGGGTAAAGACAAAGCCCCTAAGGCTGTTAGAAAATGTAGTTTAAACTTCATAATTTATATTATATAATATATTTATTAATTAAAAATATTAAGGGGAAATATGAAAATTTTATTTTTAGACGGTAGTTTAACTACACCAGCATCATATTCTACAAATGTGATGAATTATTTACACGAATATGTAAAAAATCAAAAATATGATGTTGAAAGAGTGGATTTAAACAATTCAATTTTTAGTAAAATTAACTTAAATAATAACACCTTTAAAGATTATTGAACAAAAACTGATTCAGACAAATGGATTAGTAAGCTCAAAGAAACTAATTTACTTGTAATTTCAACTTCAATGGTCAATTTTAATACAAATGCAGTTGTAAAAAATTTTATTGACTCAATTGCTGTTGCGGAAAAAACTTTTTCTTATAAGTATTCATTAACAAATGAAGCAATTGGTTTTTTAACAAATCTAAATGTCTTAATTATTGGTTCACAAGGTGCTGAATTTGGTCGTTATCCATGAGGGAATCATATTGAATGATTAAAAGGAACATTTAAATTCTTAGGTGTTAAAAACGTACAAACAATTAATTTATTAGGTACCAAAACTACTGAATTAAGTAAAATGACTCCAAAAGAATATGTTGATAATAATAGTTCATATCTTGAAAAAACAATTAATGAATTTTTAAAATAATATAAATTGACAAGGATAATATGAAAAACAAAAAAATAATAAAATCAAGTTTAAAAGAAGCTCTGACTTTTTTTAAAAAAGGAAATATGTTGATTCTTGCTATTGGTTTTATAGCAGGTGCGGTTTTTAGTGGAGTAGTTTCTTCTCTTGCTAATGATGTTATTATGTCAGCAATTGCTCATAATATTTTAGGTGAAAATGGTAAATTAGATGGTTTAGTGTGACACGGTATTAAATATGGTAAGTTTTTAGGAGCGCTACTTAATTTTGTTATTGTTACATTTTTACTTTTTGTTCTTCTTTTTAATTATTACCTAATTAAAAAAATAATTAAAATAAGACGTGAAAAGTACAAAAAGGAAGAAGAAATAAAAACTCCAGAAAAACCATTAACAACTGATGAATTGATTCTTCAAGAATTACAAAAAATAAATCAAAATATGGAAATGCAAAATAAATAAATTTTAAAAAACTTGTGTTTAATAAACATAAGTTTTTTGTTTTATCTCTATATTTTAGTAATAAAAATAAAGTAAGATATTATAAAAATATGATAGAATAATAAAGCAATATTATTTAATTGCAGAAAGTACCCGAGTTTCTCACTTTTGGGCATAAAAAATGCATTTTTTATCAATTCAAAAAGACTTACCTAATATATATATATATATATATATTAGGTATT
>NZ_JHWE01000061.1 GCF_000622205.1 Mycoplasma leonicaptivi ATCC 49890 | reverse complement strand
TTAGTATAATAAATTACTGAAAGTTTAAATTATAAATTTTATGTTTTTTCATAACAACCGCCTTTAACATATTATTTTATAATAATTTTATGACTTTTAAAATTAAAGTAATATTTTCATATATCCATTAAAAAAATTAAAAATTTTAGCATTTTGTGCTTAAACGCAAAATGATTATCAAATAACAAATTTTTAAATGTTATAATTTAAACAGAAGAAAGGTTGAAATGGGATTATTAAATTGTATTGGTGAAACAACTTATTGTGAGAAAAAAATTCAAGTAGAAATAAAAAGACCAAAGAGTTGATTAAAATCAATTTCTGCTTTTGCTAATACAAATGGTGGAAAGCTAATTTTTGGTATCGATGATAATGATAATTTAGTAGGTTTAATAAATGCTAAAAAAGATTGTGAATTCATTAGTGAAATCATTAAAGCAAAACTTGAACCAGTTCCTAATTTTAGTTTGGATATTATTCAAGAAAACAATAAAGAATTTATTATTTTAAATGTGAATAAAGGTCAACAAACACCATATTATTTAATAGATTCAGGTTCTAAATTAGCATATACAAGAATTGGTAATGAAAGTGCATTAGTCAATTCTTGACAGCTAAAAAATTTAGTATTGCAAGGTTTTAATCAAACATTTGACACATTAAATACAAATACACAATTAGACAAAGTTTCTTTTTCTAAACTAAAATCAGTTTATTTTTATACAACATTAAGAGAATTTGAAGATAATGATTTATTATCATTTGCTTTAATAGATGCAAATAATTATTTAACAAATGCAGGGCTTTTATTTGCAGATGAAGGTTGATTATTACAATCACGAATTTTTGCCACAAGGTGAAATGGTTTAGATAAAACCCATGAAAGAATTGAAGCAATTGATGACAAAGAATATAGAGGCAGTTTGTTATATTTATTGCAATCTGGTCAAGATTTTATTAAAAATAACTCAAAAATAATGTGAAAAAAAGGAAAAGAATATCGAATTGAATATCCTGATTATCCAGAAAAAGCTGTAAAAGAAGCTCTTGTGAATGCTATTATCCACAGAGATTATACTCAAATTGGTTCAGAAATACACATTGATATGTTTGATGACAGACTTGAAATTTATTCTCCTGGAGGAATGGTTGATGGTTCATTGATTCAAAATCAAGATCCTTATAAAATTGCATCTAAAAGAAGAAATCCTATTATTGCTGATGTTTTTGCTCGGATGAATTTAATGGAGCGCCGCGGTAGTGGCTTAAAGAAAATTTTACAAACATACCAAATGCAAGCAAATTATGATGATTCACTAAAGCCTATATTTAGTTCGACAAGCAGTTCTTTTTATATAACTTTAAAAAACCTTAATTATAAAAACATTGATAATATCGAAAATAATATCGATAAAAATATTGATATTAATCCAAAACAAGAAATTTTAAAATTTGCAAAAATAAATGGTATTTTTAAATCAAGCCAATTAATAGATGTTTTAGACCTCAAACCAGCCAGAATTAGACAAATTTTGCAATTTTTAGTAAAAAATGATTATTTAGAAACAATAGGTCAAAACAAAAACAGAAGATATAAATTAAAGTAAATAATACACAGAAAAACTTCTGTGTATTATTTATTAAGGATGATATTCTTCATTAATATATTTAACTGACATTGCTTCACAACGTGGACAACCTAAATAACTATGGTCTTTTTTAAAATTAGCATAAAGAGTATTATCATCATATTTTCTTGAATATGTTGTACCATCTAAAAAACTTAAGTCTAAAAGTGGAACATATAAAAACTCTCTTTCTTGAGGTGGTAGAGACATATTAAAAACAGTAAATACTTCAATGTTATGTGTTCTTAATATATTTTTTTTAATAAGATTAATTTCTTCTTGATAGAAGAAATTAATAATATTGTCATAATTCTTTTCAAGGATTTCTTTTCTTTGATTTTCATCAGATTTTTGATAAATATCAAAATTTTCAAGCATATCTTGATGATAGACTTTATAAAAATTATCTTTATTAAATAAATCAATTTGTTTAGTTTCATACATTTTTAAAAAATAGTCAAATTCTTCAAAACTATTTGTTTTACCAAACAAATATGCTCACTCTTTTAAACATATTTCACATACACCATTTACTCTTAATGCCATATAACTCCTAATAATAATATAATTGAAATAGAAGTGCAAATAACTGCAATTTTGTCACTTTTAGATAGATTAATTTTTAACATAAATTATCATTATTTCTTTGATAAAATTATACTTTAAAGATAATAAAATTTTATTAAATATACAACTAAAACAATAATTAGATTAATTTATGTTTTTTATAAAAAAAACATTTTTAACTGTAAAACTTATTTTAATAATTTTAAAAAGTGACAAAATTGCAGTTATTTGATAATTTTTATATAATTATTTTATGAAACAAAAAATAGAAAAATTTATTTTATTCAATACTTCTTACACAAGATCCCAAGTTAAAAAAATGATCAGAAATAAAGAAATAAGTGTAAATAACAAAATAATTTTTTCTTCTTGTTTAATTGATATTACAAAAGATATTGTAACAATAAATAATCAACAAATTATTATAAAAGATAAGTTTGTATACTTTGCTTTAAATAAACCAAGTGACTATGTTTGTGCAAATATTGATAATTTGCATAAAACAGTTTTTGATCTTTTATTAGAAAAAGACCTAAAATATAAGAATTTACATACTGTTGGTAGATTAGATAAAGACACAGAAGGTTTACTTATAATTACTAATGATGGTGAATTTACACATTTAGTCACATCCCCTAAAAAACATATCAAAAAAATTTATTATGTAAAAACAGATAATAAAATCAATTATGAACTAATTAACATTTTTGCAAAAGGAATTGATATTGGTGAAAAGCATTTAACAAAACCTTCTGAATTAGTTATTAAATCGAATAATGAAGCATTATTAACAATTTATGAAGGTAAGTTTCATCAAGTCAAAAGAATGTTTGCCAAGTTTGGATTAAAAGTTGATTATTTAAAAAGAATTCAATTTGGAAACTTACTTTTACCAGATATTAAATTAGGTGAATATATAAGAATTTTTAAAGAAGATATTATAAAAAATACTTAGTTTAAGACTAAGTATTTTTTGAGTGTAAATTAAAGAGTATCGATTCTGTTTTTAAAATGCTTAACTTTTTAATTAATGTTTATAAATAATGTATTCAAATTTTATATTTTTTATAAAAAATTGTTTTAAATTTTACGAAATTATTTTCAGAAACAGAACTTTTGATTAAAGCGTCAATTAAAAAGTCACGATGCAAGTTTCGAGCTTGCTCGTGACTTTTTGTCCCATCTGATAAAATATAGTAATAGTAAAAAG
>NZ_JHWE01000060.1 GCF_000622205.1 Mycoplasma leonicaptivi ATCC 49890 | reverse complement strand
GGTATACCCCCGTGTGCCCCTTTCATATATGAAAGGGCTAATAAAGGTGGAAATCTCATTAGCCCTATGGTCTAATTTTAATTTCCACCTTTAGTCCTTCATTAAATACAAATGATTCTTTTGAACTTAATTTTAAAAAACAAACTTCTGTTGCAAGAATTAGAATTTTACAAAAAAATCATAATAGGTTTAATAAGATTAAACTATTTAAAAAGACTGATTCAAATTCACAATATGAAGAAATTAAAGAATATGATTTAAAAGGTTCAGAAGTATTTTTAGATATCCCTCAAGAAAAAAGTGATATGACTAATTTAAAAATTCAAGTTCTTGACCATAACCCAAGTAAATGATGAACTATTTCAAGTATTGATATTATCGAAAGAGAAAAACCAAGTGAAAAATATTTATATTGAAATCCTAAAAAATCAAATTCAGATCTTATAACAGATTTTAATGGTTATTCTCAATTTATTTTATATAAAAAAGATAATAAGGATACTTCTCATCAATATCCACTAGAAAGTAATGAATCATTTGGTATTGACTTTAACAAACCATTTAATGTAAATAATATAAATTTAGATTATACAGAAGCAGATGGAATAGAATTACAAGCATCTATTGATGGTGTAAATTGAGATAAACTAGAGAAAAATCAACAATCAATTAATAAACCATACAGATTTGTTCGTTTAATTAACAAAAATAACACTCAAACAAATGTTTCATTTAAAAACCTTATTGTTAATGTAAGTTTACCTTCAAAATTTGGAAAAATTATTGAATCAACAATAGGAGTTAAATCTGGTAAAGGTGATAATAGAACAGAAGGTCTTGAATTTGATAATAAAATGGATACAAAAGCAATTTTTGGTAGTGAACCAAAAGCAAATGAATACATTTTATATGACTTAGGTAAAGAAGTTTCATTAAATTCTTTAAGAATTTATACAAATGACACAGTTCATTATCCAAGATATTTAGAAGTTCTTGTTTCAACTGATAATAAAACTAATGATTCACAATGAACAAAAGTATTAACTATTGGTAATATAACTCCTGACACACAAAATAATGATACATTCTTAAAAACCAATCTCGGACAATCAGATCCAAAATATCCTGAATTAAAATATTTTGGTAAAGATGATATACAAAATCTTAAAGCAAGATATATTAAACTATTAATCAAAGCTAATTATCCAAATGAAAGATTTTTACATATTAATGAAATTGTTTTAAATAATGGGGAATATATTGCAAGAGATAACGATCCTAGATTTTCAGGTGAGAACTATTCAGAAGGTGATGCATCACATACACCAGGTCAAGCTGTTGATAAAAACTCTGATACATATTACCAACCAGCACAATCAAATGGTACTTTAAAATACTATCTTGATAAAGATGAAATGGATGGTAAAGATGTTAAATTCGTTATTAAAGATGGTGATGATTCAAATGCACAAGTTACAGCATTGGTATTAAATGAAAATACTAATCAAATTGAAAAAGTATCATTAGGTACTTTATCAAATGGTGTTACATCATTTAGAACACCAAGTGAAACAGGTAAAAAAGTAGTTGGTTTTGAAATTGCTTGAAAAGATAAAAAACCTTCTATTGCTGAAATTATCCCTTATACAAAAACACAAACTACTGACACAAATAAAGATGCTTTACAAGCATTAGTTAATCAAAATGTTGATACATCAAACTGAACACAAAGCGCTAAAGATGAATATACAAAAGCATTAGAAAATGCTAGACAAGTTTTAGCATTGCCTAATGTGACACAAGAAACCGTTGATGCTGTAAAGAATTCATTACAAAATATTATTAATGATAACAATAATGTTAAAGTTAATACATCAGAATTAAATGATATTGTGAACAATGCTCTTTCAAATGAGAAAAATATGTACACAGAGCAATCATTTAGACCATATCAAAAAGTTTTAGACGATATTAAAGAAGCATTAAAGGATGATTCTAATATAAGTCAAGCACAATTTAATGAATTAAAAGCAAATTATGAAAAAGCAAAACAAGCATTAAAAGAATCACAATTAAATAGACAATTAGCAGAATTAAGTGTTAAAAACTTTGAATAATTAAATGCATATGAATATGAAGATGATAGTTATAATGCATTAAAAGCAAAAGCAGATGAAATTAAAGCCGCTTTAGCTAATACTTCAACAACTTCAGAACAATTATTTGACTTAACAAAAGACTATAACGATTTAGAAAAACAACTTATTAGATCATCAATTGGTTCAAAATTACAAGAATACAACGATTATAAAGATAATGTTGCTACTTCTCTTGCAGATAAATTAGAAGTTGAATTCCCAGGATTAAGTAAACAACTTAAAGATAAAATCACTGAATTTAATGCTATAGCACAAAATGCAGATTCAACACTTGAACAAATTCAAAAAGCAAAAGAAGACTTAATGAAAGCAGTTAAAGATGTTCAAGATAAAAAAGAAGAAAGTATTACAGGATTTAGACAATTATTAGACAATAATATTCAAAATACAAATGGTATTTATACACCAGAAACTTACAAAGAATATAAAGATATTTATGAAACTATTAAAAATAAATTAAAAAATCCTGAAAAAGTTACAAAAGCAGAAATAACTGAATTAACTAAAAAATTAAAAGATGCTGAATCTAAATTAGTAGTTAAAACAGATAAAGTTACAGATGCTAAAGCAGAAGCAACAAAACTTTTAGAAAAACTTACAGAAAAAGGTGATTTTGCAAACAGAATCCAGTCAGCTAATGATTCAACAACAATATCTGCTGTTCTTAAAGATATTAACGCAAAACTAAAAGAACAAGAAAACGCAAAATACAAAGAAAAACTAGATGCCACTAAAAAAGAATTAGAAGGATTAAAAAATAATGTTTTAGCAGATCAATTCAGAGATGAAATTTCTTATGCAAATTCAGAAAAATTAGATATTCTTAAAGAAGAAATCAAAAAAGCAAAAGAAAAAGAAGCATCTGATGAACAAGAATTAAATAGAGAACGCGGAAAAGTTCTTGAATTAATTAACAATGTACAAAATCAAGATGAAAAAACCAAATTACAAGAATTAGCAAATACCGCAAGCAATATGGATGAGTTATCAAGGGTTAAATCACGTGTTGAAATGACTATTGATAATGAAAACAAAGAAAAAGAACTTGCGGCAAAACGTGCTGAAATTATCGCAAAAATTGATAGTCTTACCGATGAAAATGAAAAAGCAAAATTAAAAGAATTGGCAAATAATGCACAAAGCATTGAAGAATTAAATAATTTACAAACAATGACAGAAAACGCCTTAAATAAACAAAATAATCCAGATAATACAAATAGTACAGATTCTTCAAAGGGAAGCGTAGATTATTTTGTGTAAATTCTCTTAATAGCAAATATTTAATTTAAAATATTTATATTAGGAGA
>NZ_JHWE01000059.1 GCF_000622205.1 Mycoplasma leonicaptivi ATCC 49890 | reverse complement strand
AAAATCGGTATCTTTGGTGGTGCTGGAGTTGGTAAAACTGTTTTAATGAAAGAAATTATTTTTAATGTTAACAAAAAAAGCGAAAATACTTCAAATATTTTCATAGGTTCAGGGGAACGTTCAAGAGAAGCAATTGAGTTATATAACGAACTTCAAGATTCAGACTTGATGTCAAAAACTTCTATGTATATTTCTAAGATGAACGAATCACCTGGTGCTCGTATGTCTATTGTTCCAATTGGTGTTACAGCCGCTGAATATTTAAGAGACCAAGAAAAACAAGATGTTTTATTATTTATTGATAACATTTACCGTTTTTTACAAGCAGAAAACGAAACAAGTGCTACTTTAGGTAAAAGACCTTCTGTTGGTGGATACCAATCAACACTTGAAAGTGATGTTGCAAGTATTCAAAACAGATTATACAAAAACCAAAACGGTTCAATTACTTCATTCCAAACAATGTTTTTACCAATGGATGATTTATCAGATGCTTCTGCTGTAGCTGTGTTTAACCACCTTGATGGAAGTTTAGTTCTTTCTCGTGCTCAAACAGCTAAAAACATCTTCCCTGCTTTTGATCCTCTTGCTTCACAATCAAACTCAGTTAATGTTGAATTACTTGGTAAAGAACACTTTGAAGCAGTTATCGAAGCAAAAAGAGTTCTTAAAGCATATAAAGACCTTGAAGATGTTATTCTTATTCTTGGTTTTGATGAACTTGATACAGAAAGCAAAAACACTGTTAGAAAAGCATTACAACTTGAAAACTTCTTTACACAAAACTTCTTTATGACAGAACACTTTACAAAAAATCCTGGACAATATGTTTCTTTACAAGATACAGTTCAAAGTGTTAGAAGAATTCTTGATGGTAAATATTTAAAACAAAGTCCTGAAATTTTCCAATACGTTGGTTCAAACTTAGATATCCCAACCGATGAAGAATTAGGATTATAATTTCAAAACAATTATGTTTAACATAATTGTTTTTAATTAAAAATTTTAGTTTTTTAAGAATATTTGCAAAAAATAATAGGGTAATATTCTTTAAGAAAAAAATTGTTATATTTCCATTTTTAAAGATACAATAGTTGAATATTCAGTTTAAATTCTTTTAAAAAAAACTATATAAAATCTTATAAAATAATACAAATATATTTTTTGAAAAATTATAAATTAATATATATATATATATATGAATAAAACATTTATATATATAACACTAAGTGCAGTGATATGAATTTTTATATTTATTTTTATTTTTCTAAAATTAAAAAGTAAAAAAAGAAAAATAAATAAAATTCAAAAAAATAAAGAATATTGACTACCAATTTCACAATTAAATTTACAAAAAATTTTAAATTATCCTAATTTTAATACTACAAATAATTTAAGAATGGTGTTTATTGTATTATTATAGATAATTGATTTTATGTAGGAAAAACAACAACAAGTTTTGAAAAAAGATTTAACTCTCATAAAAAAAGACTTAATGAGTATTTATCTTTAATTAATTATGATTCAATTATAAATGATAATAAATTAGCACTAAATAATTGAAAACAAGTTTTTAATAATCAAAAGCAAGAAACACAATTATATGCTAAAATCACATCTTTATTAATTTTGAAAAAAATAAGAATTGAAGACATTCAATATAAAATTTTGTGGTGTTCTGATTCATCATATGATAAAAATTTTAAAAAATCTGTTTTTAAAAAAGAAATTGAATTTATAAAAAAATTTAAATCATATATTTATGGATTAAATGCTTTTAGCATAACAGCTTTTATAAAAGAACGCCCAAAAGAAAACATTAATAAATGATATAACAAAAAATACTTTAAAAATGATTTTGTAAATCAATGTAACGATTTTATAAAAAGTTTAAATTGATTTTTAGAAAATCAAATTTTACTTAAATATTATTGAGTAAATTATAATTTAATTATTGCTTTAAAATCACTTAAAGATTTTTGTATGCTAATTTATAAATATGATAATAAAGATTTTGAATTTATTCAAAAAATAAAAAAGAAAGAAAATTATATTAAAAATAGTATTTTAAAAGAATTAAAATATTTTAAACCAGAAAATAAAAATTCAGATTAATAAAACTATAAATAAGATTTATTATCTTAAATTCAGGAGATATTATCTCTGGGTTTCAAAATTTTTAAAACTTCATTTTTAAAAAGTATAAAAGATAATAAAATATTACTATGAATAAAACAAAACAAAATAAATATGCAACAATTGATGTTGGTGGAACTAACACAAGATTTGCTTTATTTAATGAATTAGGTCAAATTATTTTAAAAGAAAAAACACAAACAGATTATTTAGATGCACACAAAACTTCTCAATGAATTAAGGATCAAATATTAAAACATAATATAGAATATCTTGCTTTATGTATACCTGGTCCAAGTGATTATAAAAATGGAATTATTTTAAAAAGCCCGAATTTAGGTGGTTCATGAGTAAATTTTGACTTAAAATCATTTTTATTAGATAAAACAAAAATTAAACATATAATTTTTGAAAATGATGCTAATGCAATGGCACTTGCGAATCACAAAAATTTTAAACAATCAAAAGATTCGATTAGTCAATTTTTTACAATAAGTACTGGTTTTGGAGCAGGTTTAATTATTAATGATCAAATATATCACGGTAATAATTACTATGCACAAGAAATAGCGCAAATACCATTATCAAAAAGTGGTTTTGATGGAGAACATCGTTTAAAAAATCAATATGCTCTTGAATTGCATTGTTCTGGTAGTGGAATTGAAACAAAAGCAAAGTTTTTAAAGGTTGCAAACAATGCAAAAGAAGTATTTGAAAAAGCCAATTTAGGAGATTTAAAGGCACAAGAGATTGTCAAACAAGCACAAGAAGCTTTAACTAATGTTTTTGCTACATCAGCAGGTATTTTAGCACCACACAATTTTTTTATTGGTGGTTCATTAGGTTTAGCTCAAAAAGAATTCGTTAAACAAGCATTTGAAAAAGCCAAAGAAATTTCTGATTTTAATCACTTTAATAATATTCATTTATATTTTGATAATTTAGGTGATGATTCTGCTTTAATTGGTTTATATTATCTTGCCAAAGAACACTAATTTTAAAACATAAATTTATTAAAATTTATGTTTTTATTTTACGTTTTTATATCTAAAAATTCTTTTTTAAAGTAAAATATAAATATGAATTTTTTTAAGAAGTTAGTTAATAAAGTTTTCAAAAAAGAAGAGAAAAATATTGAAGAATTAAAACTTGAATTAAAACAAGAAAAAGAACAAGAAATTATCAAAACAGAAAAATTTCAAAAGTATGAAAAGGGTCTGCAAAGTAGTTCAGATTTTGGTAAAAAATTACTAGAATTACAAAATAAATATGTAAAAATTGATGAAGAGTATTTTGAAGAATTAGAAGAAATTTTAATCATGTCTGATATTAATATGAAACTTGTTGAAGTTATCATTGAAAGAGTTAAAAAAGAAGTTAAAATCAATAATATCGATGATCCTAAATTGATTGGTGAAATTATTTCAGATCAAATGTTTATCATATATACAAGTAACAAAATTACTGATACGACTTTAAATTTTGAACAAGGAAGATTAAATATTTTTGTTTTTGTTGGTGTTAATGGTTCAGGAAAAACTACTTCAATAGCAAAAGTTGCTAATAAATTTATTTCACAAGGTAAAAAAGTATTAATCGCTGCCGGTGATACATTTAGAGCTGGTGCAGTAAACCAACTTGAAATTTGAGCAAATAGAATTGATGCAAGTATTGTTAAACCAGTTAAA
>NZ_JHWE01000058.1 GCF_000622205.1 Mycoplasma leonicaptivi ATCC 49890 | reverse complement strand
AATACTGCTTGTTTAGAGTTTAAAAAAATTAAAAAGCAATATAATGATCACATTAATGAGCAAGGATTAATTGGTATTAATCCTGCGATGCTTATTCAAATTGATAACGATAGTAAAAATATTGAAAAAAATGCAGAATTTAATAAGCAAATGGATTTAATTATTAAAATTTTAGAATCACACAATTTAAGTTGAGTAAAATATTTTGATGAAAAGAAAGTTTCAAGTAACATTAGACAAAAAGAAAACCTTTCATTACGTGATATTTCACATAAATCATCACCAGTTGATGTTATTATATTTAAAATAGGTCCAGCAACAGGTTGAAACATACCAAGAGCTTGTATGCTTGTACAGCTTAGAAATATATCATCAACAAATTTAAGTATTCAAACAATAGGAAGAATTAAAAGAAATCCAAATCCTGAATATACTTTTAGAGATAATTCAATATCTAGAAATTACTATATTTATAGTAATTTAGATGTAAAAGATACTCAAATAAAAAGCGCAGTTTTAAAACCGCAATATTCAAATCTTGTTTTTCCTGTAGGTGTTTTAGAAGGTATTAAAAATAAACAAACAATTATCTCAATTGATGAGTATGAAGTTGCTGCTCTTGAAAAACTTGAAAAAGATTTTGATGGATGAAACAATACCTTACAAGAAATTAACTTTTTAAAGTTTTATTATGTTAATGCAGAAAAATATAAAAATGAATTGCTAAAAAATAAATATATTTCAATTGAAACTAAAAAATGAGGTTCTGGTTTATTTATCGATACTAAAATACATAATAGTTTAGAATTGCAAATTTATTTAATTAAACTGCAAAATAAACATCAAAAGTTTTTTACTAAAAAAATTATTCAATATTTTGATGAGATGTTTTTAAAACTGCACAAAGAAAATCTTCAAAAAAATCTATATTGATTAACTATATACAAAACTTATGCAGATGAATTGCACAAAATTTATCAGGATATATTTAAAAAAGAATTTGAAACTAAAAATGCAAAATATGCAATAAAAATGACGAATAAACTTCCACAAAATTTATTTTGAATAACAGATGAAAAGTCACAAAAACTATATGAAACAAAAAATTATTTTGCTTATAAAGAATTAACAAGTGAAAACATCAAGGACTTAAAATTTGATTCTGAAGCAGAATTATTTTTTGCAAAAGAAGTTGAAGATTTTTTGCAACGTAATGATATTGTTGTGTGAACGAAAAATCCTGTTCAATATGGTATAAATTTTGAATATATTAATAATTCATTTGAACTAAGCAATTCTTATCCTGATTTTATTATTAAAAAAGATAATCATTTTGTTTTTGTAGAAGTTAAAACTTATTTAAATGATTTAGATGAAAACAAAACTAAAACACTTTTTGAGGAGTATCAAAAATATCTTGCAAACTTTAATGATAAACAATATGATTTATCTTTAATAATTTGTTTTGTTAAACCTAAAAATAATGATGCAGATTTTAAATATGCAGGTTCAAGTTCGATTAATGAAGTTGATATTAAATTAAAAAACTTCGATCAAAACAATTCACATATTCATGATCAAATTATTAGTAAATCATTACAACACTTAAAAGAAATTTTTAGTATTACAGATAAATAGTTTATACATCAATGTTTTAAAAACATTGATTTTGTTTACTAAAGAGAGATAAAATTGTGGTTATATCGCAGTTATTTACACTTTCTCAATCTTTTTACTCTTAAAATATCTAAATATAATAAAATATATTTATAAATGGAGGATTATGGAAACAAAATTATTAGAAACATATAAAAAACAATTAGATGAAATATCATCAAAAGAATTAAATAAAGATCAAAAAGATTTAGTGTATGAAATATTATCTAAATTTGATGATTCAAAATTAGAATATGTATTTCAATTTCTAGCACAAAGAGTAAAAACTGGTTTTAGATTTGATATTGCACCAGAAACAAATTCAAATACTATTGCAATTTTAGAAAAAGATGCAAATCTTAGTTTTGTTTTAGATCAAAACAAAACTAATCAAAATACTTTAATCATAGGTGAAAACTATGATGCATTAAAGAACTTAATAATGATAGAGAGAGAGAGAGAGAGAGAGCAGGTCTTGAATATAAATATGACCTAATTTATATTGATCCTCCTTATAATACCGAAGCAACAAGCAGCGATGGTAATTCTATTGCTGATGACAAAGAACAAATTAAAGCAAATAAATTTGTTTACAGGGATAAATATTCTCGTAATGGTTGACTTAATTTTATGAATGAAAGACTTCGTTTAGCAAAACAACTCCTTAAAGATGATGGGGTGATTTTTGTTTCAATCGATGATGCTGAACAAGCATATTTAAAAGTCTTGATGGATGAAATTTTTGGTGAAGAGAATTTTGTAGGTAATTTGATATGAAGAAAGAAAAATACTGGTGGTGGATCAGATAAAATAAATCTAGAAACTGAAACTGAGTTTATTTTGATATATGCAATATCAAAAGAAAAATTAGTGATAAATACAAAATCTATAGATAAAGATAAATATACACTTGAAGATGAATACATAGAAACAAGAGGTAAATTTTACTTAACTAATCTAGATCATTCTTGTTCTAAAAGTACATTTCAATATTCGGAAAGTCTTGATTATTTAATTAAAGCGCCTGATGGTAGTGAATTTAAAAATTATAACAATGTAAAAAAACCTAAATCATACAGTTACACAATCGGAAAGGAACTATTTAACTTTTTAAACAATAATGGTTTTATAGAAATACAACAAAAATTAGATAAAAATGGGACAAAATATTGAAAAGCATATAGAAAATCATATGAAAAAGTAATAGTAGATAGAAGAAAACCATATGAAATTTTAGAAAGAACAGAAGGAAATAATTTTAATAATTTAATTGATGAAGGAAATTTAACAACAAGTTCAGGAAAAAGAATACTTATCTCTGTTATTGATAATAAGGACTTCTCGTTCCCAAAACCAGTTGGATTAATTAAGTACATCACTGGTTTAATAAGAAATAAAAACGCACGTATCCTTGACTTCTTTGCTGGTTCAGGAACTACAGGACATGCTGTTTTAGAACTTAATAAAGAAGATGGCGGAAATAGAACTTATACTCTTGTCACAAACAATGAAAACAATATTGCAACAAATGTAACATATGAAAGACTTTTTAGAATCAATAATGGTGTTGGTACAAATGGTGAAGACTTTAAATGAGCAAAAGACAATGAACCATACAAATCAAATTTAAATGTTTACAATATTAAACATCAAGATGTTTCAATATTTAATAATCAACTATCAATTGATAATTTAACAAATCAAATAAAAAATGTTTTAATTGATTTTGGTATTGGTGAACAATATTTAAAAAATCTACAAGAAATTGATATTCTAAACTCTTTACTTGCACTAAAACCTCAAATTAAGGATGAAGATGCAACTAACTAATTCACAAAATAAAGTTGTTGATCTTTTAGTAAACGAGGCAACATCTACTTTACAAAATTCATCTAAAAATGCTGTGTATTTCAAAGCACCTACTGGTTCAGGTAAAACTTTTATGATGTTAAACTTTATAGATAAATTAATATCTTGAAGTAAATATCACCAAGATATTAATTTAGTTTTTGTTATTGTTACATTATCAAGTGCTGAATTACCAAAACAAATGTATGAAAGTTTTTTAGAATATAAATATTATATTGATAACAAAAACATTGTTATTCATAGAATTGAATCACCAAGTAGCTCAAAGAATGGATTTAGTAAAGAAAAAAACTATCAGTTTTTTGCTAATCCTAATGAAGTTTTTATAATGGGTGGTGATTCGTTTAAAAAAGGAACAATA
>NZ_JHWE01000057.1 GCF_000622205.1 Mycoplasma leonicaptivi ATCC 49890 | reverse complement strand
GTATACCCCCGTGTGCCCCTTTCATATATGAAAGGGCTAATAAAGGTGGAAATCTCATTAGCCCTATGGTCTAATTTTAATTTCCACCTTTAAATATTTTTATTTTTTTAATTGTTTCCCATTTCATATTTTATTTATATCCTTTTCATTTATTTAATATTTTGTTTAAAATAATTTCAGAAATTTCTTGACTTCTTTTACTTACATTGTTTTTATCCCAAGTTTTTAGTTCTTTGTTTTGATTCATAAAATCTAAAACGATTCTAATTTTAGAATCTTTATATTCATTAAATTTGAAATCAAGTATTTTGTCACTTGATACTTTATTAATAGAATTTTCTAAAGGAAGTTTATTTCCAATCATTTCAATAACTTCTTTGGTGCTTTCATTAAGTCTTGATCACCTTTGAGGTATTATATGTTCAATTTCTCATTTATCGGGTAATAATTCTTTTTGTTCATTGAAATCGTATGCTAATACTTTAATAATCATTTTAGTTAAATTTTTAGGTGTATACATAATTTTATTTTTAATAAATTTTATTTGATCTTCTTGTAATTTATCTATTTTTAAATATGTATTTTTATTATTGATAATTTCTTTATTTAACAATAATACTTTATCTTTAATAGCATTAGATGTAGGTACTTCCAAATATTTTACAAGTAGTTTTAGTGATAAATCACTAAGGAATTTTTTAAAATTATTTGCAAAATTTTCTTGATTACGGTGTGCCATATAATAACATACAACAGGATATTTTCAAAATTCATTAGGATATGAACTTATAATATCAAGTTCTTTTAATACTTCAAAATTATTAGTTCATTCTTGATTTTCTAATATTTTACGTTGATTTATAACTACAAAGAAATTATTAATTTCATTTAAGTCATTAATAATTTTGTTTGAATCAATTTTTATAGTAATATCCTTACTTAAGAAGATTTTTCCTTTTTCTATTAGAGGAATAAAATATTTTCTTAATCCAGGTGTTCTTATACTTATATCACCACTTAATGCTCTTAAATAAAACATATAATATGTAAAGATTTTTTCAAAGTTATAATTATTTTTACTTATTTTATCTGAAAGTTCTTTTCATTTATTAATAAAATCACCTTTTTCTTTTTCTGATGTAAGTTTTTTATAAATGATTGATTTAAAAATATCTGAGTCCGATAATTGTAATCCTCTATTATTTATTGTTTGAAAAATTGTTAGTGCTGATTCTAAGTTTTCAAGTTCAATAACTAAAATATTTATTTCATCCAAAATGTTTCAGTAAAAATCCAACATACCATCTGGTTTATTTTTAGTCTTTTCTTGTAATATATTTATAAAAATTTTGTAATTTAAGCAATAAGTGCTTAATTTACTTTCACATGAACCGTTTTTTAAAATATCATCTAAAATATTCATATTTTTCATATCTATAACATTAGATTTTATTCTAAAAGAATTTTTATTTACATTTCTGGATTTTTTGTTTTTTGTTCATATAATTTGTTCAATTTTTTCTTTAAGAATTTCAATTTCATCTGAATTTTTTGATTTTTCATTTAACTTTTGAGTTTTTTCTAACAAATAATAAATTGCTCTTAATAACAGTAAAATTGTTGTTGTTCTTTGTTGGCCATCAATAATTTCGTAATTTTGATCATTATTTTTAAAGATTATGATATTTCCAATGAAATATCCCTCAATTTTATTATCATAAGCATCTCATAAATCATCGAAAAAAGTTGTTACATTTTCTTGAGTTCATGAATATGGTCTTTGATAATCGGGTATCAAAAATTTTGTTTCATCTTTACATATTGCAAAAAAATCTTTTATTGATAATGCCTTCGCTTCTATTTTCATTAATCCTACCTTTCTAATTTTTATTTTACAAAAAAAAAAAAAAAACAAATTTATTCGCATAAAAAGATATTAGTTTGTGAAATTTATTTTCTTTTTTCACATTTTTTTAAAATTTTTTGAAAAATAAAATTCTCCTAACTTAAATATTTATAACTAAATATTTAAGTTAGGAGAATTTATATAAAAAAATTATTTTTAATATTTTTAAATATTAAACAATTTTATATGTAAAACCTTTATTTTTAGCAACTTGTGCAACAAGAGGATTGTGTCCTTTTGTAACTAAAGTTGTATGGTTAATAGAAACAAAAGCGTTTTCAAAATTATTGGTTACCGAATTTGGGATAAAAACTTCTTTGATATTAGGAAGCGAGTTAAATGTTCTATCTGGTATATTTGTAATACCATCTTCTAAAATAATATATCTTAGGTTCGGTTTAGAAGAAAACTCTGAACCTTCTGGGTTTAATTGAGTTGATCCTTTAACATAAACTTTTTTGATACCAGAAGGAATCGAAATTAATTGAGAATAATCATTGTTATATAAAACACCTTTATATGAAGCAAAAGAAAAATTTCCAGGTTCAACTTGAATTTCTTGTAAATGTTGCGAATTAAAAACATCTTTTCCATCATTTAATGTACTGAATTCTTTTGGTAAAACAAGTTTTTTAATATTTGATGCTTCTGGTGTAAATAATAATCTATTATAATTAGATGAATATAACATCCCATCTTTTGATTTAAAGTTTTTATTTTTTAGATCAACTTCAATACTTTGAAGAGTTTTCCCTGCACCATAGAAAAACATTTCTTTGATATATTGATTTACACGAATTGATTTAATTTTTGGGTTATTAAATACATCAATATAAATTGTTTCAATTTTTAATTCATCGTTAAACTGATCTGGTATAACTAAATTTGATAAATTTGAATTTAAAACAGAAACACCGTTTCAAAAATTATATGAAATTCCTTCTTTTTCATGACTTAAATTTACAATCCCAACAACACGGTGATCATTTGATATTTCATCATGATTTTTACGTAAGTAAGATCTACTTACAGCACCTCATGTTGCATCTGAATGATATCATTCACCAGTATTTTCATCTCTAATCATATTTCATTGGTGTTCACCAGCAGAAGATCATCCAACAACAATAACACTTGTTACGCCAACAGCATCAAGCATAACTTTATAAAGATTACTATATCCACCACAAACAGCAATTAATGTTTTTAAAACTTCTTGTGGTTCAATTGAAGGTTGTTGATATCCAGTAGCATATTTAACGTGTTTTGTAATCCAATCAAAAATTAATTGAATTTTATCTGCTTGATTGTTAATTTCTTTTGTAATAATATTTTGACGAACAAAATTATAAACTTCTTGTTTTTTACTTTCATTTCAAAATGTTTCATCAGCAAACGGTTTAAAAGCATTTGGATTTGAAGTTTCAATATATTTTATAAATTTTTCTGATAATCTATTAGTGAATGCATTTGTTTCGTTTACACCCTTTTTTGCTTTTTTTGCAGAATTTTGAATACCATTATATTCTATATAATTACTATTTGAATATGTTGATGAAGGTGTGTATGATACAGAATTCTCATCATAATTTCCAGATGCATAACTTGGTTTAGTGTCAGAATTATTTTTATAGTTTTCTTTTTGTGATTTAATTTCTTCAAATTCAGAATTTAAAACTTTTATATCATTTGTTTTATTATTATCGATAATTAATTCAATTTTTTGTGAAAAATAATCAAGTTTATCAATTAAAACTTCATATTTATATTGTGCTTGTGTTTTTAAGTCGTTTTTATATATTAAAACATTTTGATTTAATTGTTTTAACTCGTTAATTTGTTGTTCACTTAATTGTAAATTTTGTTTTTCTTGATTTTTATTTATTTCATCTTGTTTTTTATCTTTTTTATCTTTAATTTCTTTTTGTTTATCTTTATCATCAAAATCTTTTTTATCATCTACTGAATACTGTTTATACTCTGGTTCACCTTCTTTTTTATCATTATCCAAATTATAAGCATCTTCTTGATTTTTTTTAATTTCAAATTTTATTAATTAAACAGGGACACAGATTTGAAACAATTATAATTTTAAAGCACTTCAAGTTTCTTGAGGTGTTTTTCAATTAAGATTTGATTGAAATCTTTCATTATTATATTTTACAATAAACGATTCAATTAATGATTTTAATTCTTTAAAAGTCATTTCCTTTATTTTGTTTAAATATAAACATTCTGTTTTTAATATCGAAAAGAAATATTCAACTTCTCTATTATCTAAGGAATTACCAACTCTAGACATTGAAATTTTTCCATTAATTTTATCAACTAATTTTTTATACTCTTGTGAAGAAT
>NZ_JHWE01000056.1 GCF_000622205.1 Mycoplasma leonicaptivi ATCC 49890 | reverse complement strand
TTCTACCAACTCCTTTATTTGCTTTTGGTGATTTACCTGTTTTGCTATCTAAATTCATATTTAAATTATACAAGTTAATTTTTTGTTTAAATCTATAAATTACGTGCTTAGTAAATTTAATGTTATTTTGATTACAAAAATTAGTTCAAAATAGTTGTTCACTAGCAAAATTATTATTTGCTTTGTAATACTCTTTGATTCAAAATTCTCATTGTTTGTGTGATAAATGTTTGCTCATTTTTATGGGCGAAGCCCGAGGGGTATACCCCTCCCCCTTCCTTTTGTTTTATAAAAGAAAACACAGAAATAACTGTGTCATTTCTGTGTCCCCCTTTAATACAAGTTATTTTAAAAATATTATTTAAAATTTCATAAAAAAGTCAAAAAAAACAATAGCAAAATAATGTTTTAATAATTATAAAAAGTGACAAAATATAGGTTATTCTACACGCTGTGCAAGTTAAAAATTTACATAGTGACTTACAATATTTAAGATATAAATTTACTAAATATTATATTAAATGGTAGAATATGAAAGAAGACAATTATTTTTGTAAAAAATACTAATTAAAGACAAATTATTACTAAAATTAATGTTTTTAATTTAAATTTTATACATTTAAAAAAGGAGAATAATGAAAAAAGAAGAATTAATAATAAAAGGTGCAAGAGAAAATAATTTAAAAAATGTTGATTTAACCATACCTAAAAATAAGTTAGTTGTTTTTACCGGTATAAGTGGAAGCGGAAAAAGCTCACTTGCTTTTAATACTATCTACGAAGAAGGAAGAAGAAGATATGTTGATTCTCTTGGTTCATATTCAAGAACTTTTTTAGGTGGAACTAAAAAACCTGATGTGGATAAAATTGAAGGATTAAATCCTTCAATTTCAATTGAACAAAAAACAATTCATAATAATCCAAGATCCACAGTAGGTACTGTTACTGAAATATATGATTATTTAAGATTGTTATTTGCACGAATTGGAAAAGCATATTGTCCTAACCATAATATTGAAATTTCTTCTCAAAGTAATAAAGATATTTTAGAAAGTATTTACAAATTTGAACAAAATTCACAATTGATTATTTATTCTCCATTAGTTGATAATGAAAAAGGTACTTTTGCTAATTTATTTGAAAAACTACACAATGAAGGTTTTGTTAGAGTTTTAGTAGATGGTCAAATCCAAAGACTAGATGATAAAATTACACTTGATAAAAATTATAGACATACAATTGATTTAATTGTTGATAGAGTAACTTTAAATCAAGAAAACTATAACAGAATTTCAGATGCGATTAATACTGCAATTGATAAATCCAGTGGTTTGGTAAAAGTTGAAAACTATGTTACAAAAGAAGTCAAAATCTTTTCAAAACTACATTCATGTATTTACAAAGACTTTTTTGTTCCAAAAATTGAAACAAGATTATTCTCATTTAATGCTCCATATGGTATGTGTGAAGAATGTAAAGGTCTTGGTGTTGAATTTAAACCTGATCCAGAATTAATTATTCCTGATTCAACTAAATCTATACAACATGGTGCAATTAAATACTATGAATCCACAGTAAACACAACAAATCTTGAATGACAGGAATTTCATGCTTTACTTAATCATTATAATATTCCATTAGATATTCCAATTGATGAACTAGATGATTCAAAGTATAAAATTATTTTAAATGGTTCGGGTGAAGAAGAAATAGAACACGTATTAGTTTCAACATCAAATAATAAATATCGTAGAAAACAACCAATTGAAGGTATTGCTACAAAAATAGAACGTTTATATTATTCGACAAGTTCTGAATCAAGACGGGATTATTTAAAAAAATATATGTCTTCAATGACTTGTCACAAATGTAAAGGTGCAAGATTAAACCAAAGTGCACGTAGTATTAAAATTGATAATTTTAATATTTATCAAATGACACAATTATCTATTGAGGACTTATTAAAAAAACTTGAAGCAATAACTCAAACATTAGATGCATATAATAAAACTATTTCTAGTTTAATATTTACAGAAATTAATGATCGTTTAAAATTTTTAAAAGATGTTGGTTTGGAATATTTAACCTTAGATCGTAGTGCTGAAACACTTTCTGGTGGTGAAGCACAAAGGATTAGATTAGCAACACAAATTGGTTCAAATCTAAGTGGTGTTTTATATGTTTTAGATGAACCATCTATTGGTTTACATCAAAAGGATAATTTAAAATTAATTAATACATTAAAAAAGATGGTTGATTTAGGTAATACCTTAATTGTTGTGGAACACGATGAAGATACAATGTTTGCAGCTGATCATATAGTTGATATTGGTCCACTCGCAGGTTTAAATGGAGGAGAAGTTATTGCTAATGGCTCTCTAGAAGACATTATTAAAGAACCAAAATCAATTACTGGTAAATATTTATCTGGTGAATGAAAAATAACAACACCATCTTTTAGACGAAAAGGTAATGGACAGCATATAATTATTAAAAATGCACAAGAAAATAATTTAAAAAATATCGATGTTAAAATTCCACTTGGTAAATTTGTAGGAATTACTGGTGTTTCTGGAAGTGGTAAAAGTACTTTAATTAATGATATTTTAGTGCATGGTTACATGCATATGCAAGGGAGTTTGGAAGCACTAAACCACAAAAAAGCTAAATTCAAAACCATTGAAGGATTATTTAATGTAGATAAAATTGTTTCAGTTAATCAATCACCAATTGGAAGAACTCCAAGAAGTAATCCTGCAACATATACAAGTGTTTTTGATGATATTCGTGATATTTTTGCTAACTTAGAAGAATCCAGAGTAAGAGGGTATAACAAAGGTAGATTTAGTTTTAATACACCTGGTGGTAGATGTGAAAAGTGTTCTGGTGATGGATATCTCAAAATAGAAATGCATTTTTTACCTGATGTTTATATTGCTTGTGATGATTGTGATGCAAAACGTTATGATCGTGAAACGCTTGAAATTAAATATAATAATAAAACTATTAGTGATGTATTAGATATGTCAGTTTTAGAAGCAATTGAATTTTTTAATGCAAGGCCAAAAATTGTCGAAAAACTCAACTTTTTAAAAGAAGTTGGGTTGGATTATATTAAACTTGGACAACCATCAACCACGCTTTCAGGTGGTGAAGCACAACGTGTTAAATTGGCAACTTATTTACAAAAAAAACCTACTGGAAAAACTATTTATGTTTTAGATGAACCCACAACAGGACTACATGTACATGATGTTAAAAAACTTATCACAATTCTTGAAAGAATTGTGGATAATGGTGATACTGTTATTGTTATTGAACATAATCTAGATGTTATTAAATCTTGTGATTATTTAATTGATTTAGGACCAGGAGGTGGAGTAAATGGTGGTAAAATTGTAGCAGCTGGTACCCCTGAATATGTAGCAAATGTTGCAGGAAGTTTTACTGGAGAGTTTTTAAAGAAAATTTTGGTTAATAAATAAAAAGAGGTTATAAATGATAAAAAAATATGAATTAGAACTTGAAGGACAAAGAGAATTTTATGAAAATTATCTTAAAAGAGTTGATAAAACATTATCAATAGATGTCGTTTTAACAAATAATACTGATGGTATATTAAATGGAAATATATTAGAATTTAAACTTAAAATAAATGATTTAAACTCAGTTTTATTTCAAACAATAAAATATTTATCAAGTATGAGAATTAAAGGAAAGTCAATTCCTAAAAATATAATTTTAATATCTTTAAATGATGGAATATCATATGTTTATGATTCTAATGATTATTTTGATAATATACATAAAATTTATAATAATGGTAGTTCAAAAGAAAATGAAGGATTTATAGCTAATAATTACTTAGAAAAATTAAATTATGTTGAAAATAACTTAGATGAAGAAAAATTAATAAAATTATTAAAAGAAAATAATTTTACAAAAATAAATATAGATGAAAATTGTATAGTTGGATGGGCAGAAAGATTTTATCGTGAAAATCCAAATGCTAAAAAATCTGATTTTATAGGAGATTTAGAAGGTAAAGTCAAAATTGTAGGCGAGATAAGACAACCTAATAAATTTAAAGATTATATTAATAAATATGAAGGCTATAACAATGTAAAATTTCAATATTTAATTTTAAACTTTCAGTAATTTATTATACTAACGCACTTTTACTTTTTAAAAGTGCGTTTTTTACCAAAAATTTATAAAAAAAATATTTTTTTATTTTGTTTTTTAAAATAATTTAGTATAATACTTATACTAATAAAAAAAGGACATTTTATGATAGAAAAATTTAAAAAAGTTTTAATACCAACTGGCGCAAAAATAAGTAAAAGAAAAAACGCTTGATATGTTCAAGTTGTCACAAAAAGAGAGTACATAAAAGAAAAAAAGTATTATAAAGAAACAAAAGTTGCAGTAGGAAGAGTTCTAAAAACTAGCGATGATGAAAAATATATGTATCCA
>NZ_JHWE01000055.1 GCF_000622205.1 Mycoplasma leonicaptivi ATCC 49890 | reverse complement strand
ATCATAAAGTTTGATCGCTTCTTGACTTACTTTTGAAACATATTGTTCATATAAGTAAGCTTTTTCTTTTTCCACTTCTTTTTTAATATCTTTTTGATATAAACGTTTATTGCTTTCATTAATTGCATCTTTTAATTCAACAGTTGCAATTGCTTTACCGTTTTGTTCAGAAACTGAAACTAATGTATATTTATATCTTGTATTAAATGGATTGTTGAAAAAAACATCTTCATTAGTCAATTGTGTTAAGGGTTTTGCATAAGCGGATGATTTTACAACAGGTTCTAAATCTGGTACTTTTTCAGAAGGGATTGTAACATCATCAATTTGATCTTTTTCTTTTGGATCATTAGGTGTTGGTTTTGATGGATCAACCTTATCATCTTGATTTTGATTTTGTGGTTGGTCTTGATCTTGATCTTGTAATAATTCTTTATTTTTGTTTAAGTCATAATCAAGTGTTTTTTGTTTTAATAATGATGCAATATAACTTTCGAATTTATCTAGACCTTCGATATCTTTGAATTTTTTTTCTGAACTTTGTTTTCATTCAACCTTATAACTTTGTGTTTGTTTATCAAAAACAAGTTCATAATCTTTATCAAGTTCTGCAAATTCATTTTCATTACCAAAAAATTCTCTAATCTTTTCATTTAAACCACTTTTATAGTTCTCTAAGTTTTCTACAACTTTTTGAGTGTTAGCGGTATTTTTTTCTGAGAAATTTCCATCTTTTTCTGATTGTCCATTTAAATCAGATAATGTTTTTGAATAATCAGTTTTAGAATCACTACCAATTCTAATATCATCATATTTTTGACCATTAACAGTTATATTTGTTTTTTTATAATCTCTTACTGTTGTAAGGATATCTGGAACATGAATTTCAAGTCCATATTTTTCTGGGTTTGTAGCAATATTACTTTCATTATTTTCAAGAAATGCTTTAACTCTATTTAAATGTGTTAATTTACTTAAATCAGATTTATATTCTTTTGAAGTCTCTAAATCTTTTTCTAGTTTTGAAATTCTATCACTAACAAAATCAACAGCGTTTTTAATAAAACCTTTGATAATTTCATCTTTACTTTTTTTACCTATTTCAGCAAAAGTATTGAAATGAGGATCATTATCTTTTGGTTTTTCAGGTGCTGGTGCTGGTTTTGGTGTTCCTGGTGTATTATTATCTGAATTAGTTTCCATTGAAACAACTAAGGCAGCAGGGATTGTAGCAGTTGGGATTGTTTTTAATAAAAACTTAACTTTGTTTTTACTCATAATTCTCCCTTTCTCTTAAGTTTAATAGCTTCATCAAATCATATTGATATTTTAAACTTTTTAAAGTTTCTAGTTCAATAATTTGATCAATTGATAAACCTAAAAATCTGTAATTTGTTAAATAATTAATTTTATCTTTTACATCAGAGTAATCTTTTGTAAAGTCTTGTTTTTTCTTTGAAACTTTATAAAACTTTTGTTTTGAAAAAGTTTTAATATCAATTTCATCTTTTTTGCAAACAATACTTGTATTATTAAAAAACATAAAGAAAGTGTTTTTTGTTTTAACATTGACAAATTTTAATAAAATCTCAGTATATGCTCCAACTGAAAATTGTTCAAGTTTAATTCAATTCTTTTCTTCATTATGATTGATAAATACATCATAATCAGATAATAAAAGTTTTTTATTATCTAAAAAAGTTATGTTGATTTTTTTTCACATAATTATTTACCACCTTCATGAAAAATTGTTTTTTTCTTTTCGGTTAGCAATACAATTTCTTCTATTTGTTTTTCTTGTTTAACTCTATTGATTTTTTTACCTAATTTAAAAATTTCTTCGTCAAGCTGTTTAATTTTCTTATTTGTTGTAACAAGACTGTTTTTTGCGTTATAAAAAGATGATTCTGTTATAAGTGCATTAATAACATTTTCAATAAAAATCATTATTTGCATTTCTAAAAAGTTTTCAATATTTGGATATATTTTATACTCATTAATAACATTATCATATTCATTTTGCACATCTAAATGAAGAAGTTTGTGAACATCAAATTCAGAAATAGGTAAAATTGTAAAAGCATTTTTGTGATTTTTATTTGAATTAATTACAAAATGTACTCTTGTATAATTATTTTCTGAAAATAAAATTCTTATAAGTTGTCTTAAGATAGAAGCAAGATTATCAACTGATGATGACTCGAAGTGTTTTAAAACAGATAATTTATTATTACTTGCAAATTCTTTGGCTCTGTTCCCGATTGTTATAAAATCAATATTTTTATTTTTGATTTTTTCAAGCATAATATTTTCATAACGTGAGTATGAATCTGTTTTATATTTTTGTTCTTCTGTTAAATAAATATAAAGTTCATTTTCTTTAAAAAATCTATTTTTTAATTTTAGTAATTGTTCAGATTTTTTAACAAAAGAAACATCTTCAATATAATTACTTTTAATATTATATTTACCAGCAAGTGCTTCTAAAATTTGTACATTAAGAAATGAATTGTTTACATAAAAGTTTAATTTTTGAGTTAATTTTAATATGTTGATTAGTAAAATATTTTTTTCGTTATTGACTTTTAATTGAATATTAGAAAGATTTTGCTTTCTTTGTATCAGTTCTTTAACGTGCATTTTTTGTAGTGTCTTTGTTTTCTATTTTAGTTGTTAATTGTTTGTCAAAAAATATCTTATATTTACCGTTTTTAATCATTAAAAGTGTATTTGGTAAAACTTCAACATAAAAACCTTGCGCTAAAAGTTCATTAATTTCAAAATTTAATAAATCTAAAAATTTATTTAAATTAGGATTTTCAGAACTTATAACACTAAGTGAAAAATTATTTGAACTTTCTTCACTTGCAATAATAGGAACAAGTGATGTTAAACTATACATAGGATTTAAATTAAATGAAACAATAAAATCTTTGAATAATATTTGATATTTTTTATCCATAGCCTTTTTTATTCCATTAACAAATTCAAAAATTTCCTCTGAATTAAAAGTTAAATTACTTTTTAAAAGTGGTGAAGTAAGTAACTTTTGAAATGAAATAAAACGATTGCTATTTTTTGAATTTTTATAAATGTTATAAATATCAAACAGTTCTTGTGATGGAATATCTATATTTTTTTTATTTGAACGTTTTAACATTATTTAACTCCTTTTATATCTTTTTTAACATGTGAGAAATGTTTAATCATTTTAATTTGAATATTTAAAACAGAAAATATTAAAAATAAAACTAAAACTGCAAAATTTACTAAAACAAATATCTTGATAAGAGATATTGGTGTTGGAACTGAAATTAATATGTAATTATTATCTGCCAACAATAGATTGTTTAAACCAAAAATAAATAATAGAATTGACTTTACAAATAGTGAAATCATTAATAAAATTGAATTTATTTTTGATATATTTCAAGACTTAATAATATAGTGAAGATATATTAATGTTGAAAAAACACTAAGTATAAAAACAAAATATAATTTTGTTGGTTCATTATCTATTATAAATATAGCTAAAACTAATTGTAATCATAATAATGACTGAGATATTGTAAAAATAATAGTATTTTTATTTTCATCTTTTGAATTTTTTGTAATTTTGTTTAAAAAATAATTTAAACCAAAATATGCAACAGTAACAGCTAAACCAACGAATAAAAATAATAAACTTATTATTTCAAATTTATCACTACCACTTTCAAATAAAATTGATTCGATAGATTTTGATGAAATAAAACTTTTTAAAAATAAAACTAAAATACCGACAATAATAATTATGTTTAAAAAGTATTTATCTTTTGTTTTAACTTGTGAAATACCTGTTTCTACATTTTTAATGAATCTATTAATATTTGCACCAACAATTGAAAACGATAAGATTAGTGTTGCAACAATAATAATAATTAAGTTTGTTACTGATTTTTCAACAAAAAGATTTTCAATTGTTTTTCAATATAATTGATTTTCATCTTTAATGTAATCAAAAAGATATTGATCTGTATAACTAACTCAAACAACAGTATTAACAATAGCAAATAACACTAATACTATTTTAGAAATTAATTGTATAACAAGTGGTATTACAGATGAATATAAAATAGGTTCAGATTTTCTTTTATAAATGTAATTATTGATTTCAAATGCTAAATCAATAATTAATAATGGTATTAAAATATATATTAAATTTAAGTATGGTTTTGGATCATAATTTTTGTTTATATCTGGTTCTGTAAAAGAAAAGAATAAAACAAATGAAGTAATTGAAATTAAAAAATACAATACATAAAAATAAATATAATTAACTATTTTTTCTTTTTGAGTGTTTATATTTTTATAATTCTTAAACACACTAAAAAGAAAAACAAAAAATAAGATGCTAAACCTTATTAATACAACAGCATTTACTTGCTGATTAGTATATGTGTCAAAAAGTAAAAAATTACCAAGTGGTTGTTTTTCACTAAAAAGCAATAGTTTAGAATCAAACAATGATTTATCTATAAATAAAAACAGCGCAAAAATAGCAAGAACAAAAAATGATATTAAGACTGCTTTATAAATAAAAACTCATTTGTTTTTTGATCTAAAACTTAGAGAAGAAGAATAATCATCATATATCTTCTTATCCTCGATTAGGGTTGAATTCATTTTAACTCCTTTAAAACAAATTAAATTATAAAACTATAAAATATAGTAATACTCTTAAATTATATCATTTTATGTTTTTTTAAAGTGTTGTGTATGATCCTGCTAAATAA
>NZ_JHWE01000054.1 GCF_000622205.1 Mycoplasma leonicaptivi ATCC 49890 | reverse complement strand
ATACACTCAGATCATGGTTATCAGTATTCTTCACAAGAGTATAAAAAATTAGTTGATAAAATTAATGGAAAAATTTCAATGTCTAGAGTTGGTAATTCCTTAGATAATAGAGAAGTTGAATATTTCTTTTCGATATTAAAAACAGAATGTTTATATTTAAACAAAATAAAGGAAATGACTTTTAAAGAATTAAAATCATTAATTGAATCGTTTATTGTAAAATATAATAATGAAAGATTTCAATCAAATCTTAATTGAAAAACACCTCAAGAAACTTGAAGTGCTTTAAAATTATAATTGTTTCAAATCTGTGTCCCTGTTTACCTTTTATACTACTATTTTTTTAAATCTTTATATTTTAATAATGTGTTCTTTATAGAAGTAGCAATCCTCTCTGACATAATCACAGGTACAGCATTGCCGATTTGTGTATAAATCTTATTCAAATTACCTTGAAAATTATATTTCAGTGGAAACGATTGCAGTATCGAACATTCTCTGGCACTTAATCTTCTATTTTTATTTATATGGATTTCTGGTATTGTAGCAGTAATTGTATCGCTCGGTCTATCTCAATTCGTTATTCTTAACGATTGATTGAACTTGATATTTTTTTCAATAATAGTTGTCATTATTTCATCATATTTATCATCAAAACCAAAAATTCTTTTCAACTCTCACCAATCTTTAACAGAAGGTAAACTACCAGAATTATTATCTTTTCTAAATCAATGACCAGCAGTGTGTTTATATCCAAAATGATCATTTACTTTTTTTGTAGTTCAACCTGATTTATTTCTTCAATAAACAAGATAGTCACAAATTTCGTTTTGCACAACATTGAATTTTCTACCTCAAAATTTATCTGCTACATTTTCAGAAGCAATATGATTTGATATTTTTATGAAATCAAATTTTTCATTTATACCAAGAAGTTTATAAAAATCTTTTTTATTCTTTATTTTTGTATTTTTGATGTGTTCTTGTATTTCTTTTTTAGAAATAATAAAATCTTTATTTGTTATATTTTTATCTGATAAAAAACCAATAGCTTGTTCTGTTGTTATTGCTGGTTTTAATTTACTGTTATTTTTAATTAAAGAATTTTTATTTAAATAGTGTGTTGGTTTTGGGAAAGGGTTTTCAACACCTAATTTATTACCGATTATTATAACTCTTTGTCTTGATTGTGGAACACCAAATTCTGCAGCGTTTAAAACTCTTGCATCTACTTTATAACCTACTTTATTTCCATCATTATCTTTTAAGTTTTCGAAATCTGATTTAATCATTTTAAAAACTTTACCTTTGTCTAATGATAAAATTCCCTTAACATTTTCGGCAACAAAAAAAGAAGGTTTTTTATCAGCTATAATTCGCAACATTTCTTTGTATAAAAAATTACGTTCATCTTTAATATTTCTTTTACTGTTAGCGATAGAAAAACCTTGGCATGGGAAACCACCAATAATTACATCTGGATTATCAGGTATATTTTTACTTGAAATAAGTGAAATATTTCCATTAATAATATGATTTCCAATATTTTGTTTATATGATTGTACTGCTTCGTTAAAATTATCGTTTGCTCATATTATTTCAAATCCTGAGTTAATAAAGCCTAAATCCATACCTCCAGCACCAGAAAACAATGATATAACTTTAAATTTATTTGAATGAGTATTTTTACTAAAATCTATATTATTATCATATTTTAATTCAAAAATATCATCAATTTTACATGATAATGCTGTGCAAATTTTATTAAGAACTTCGCAACTAAGAATTTCATTTTTACTTATCTTTGCTAATGTACTTGAACTTATTTTAGCTTTGATTCTTAAGTCTGTTTTCGTCATTTTTTTATCAATTAAAATTTTTAAAAGTTTATCATAAGATGGTTGCATTTCTTCTCCTTTTATAAAAAAATATTATATCATAAATTATAAAGCATTAAATAAAATATTTGATGCTTTTAAAATATTTTTTTATTTATTTTTTAAATTTAAACATATTTATGTCTTCAATTAAAAAGTCGCGATGCAAATTTTGAACTTGATAGTGACTTTTTAATTGAAGACATTTTTATTTTATTGTGAAAAAATATTTCTTGTGAAAGAGATAAATTTAAATGAGTAAAGTTTAAAAAATCAACATAAAAATATTGAATTTGATAAAGGATTAATTTAATCAAAAATATCTAAAAATCAAAGTTTTCTAAAATTTTATAGTTATCTTTTTAATTTATATTCTTATTTTTAAATGCAAAATTGACAATATGATAAATATTTTAGACATAAAAATATAACTTTTAATGCTATATTATGCATTAATTAGTATTTTTTAATGAAATTTTTGCAAAAATAAAGATATTAAGATAGTTTTAAATTAAACAGTCTTTTTTTTTTTTTTTTGAATGGTTTGAGTAAAATATTAAAAAGTTTAATTTTTATTTTCAAAAGTTTATAAAATTTTACTTTTATGCATTTTAATTAATAATTAAAATGTGAAAAATTAAGGAGACGTATGAATTTAAAAAAATCACTTAGATTATTACTTAAAACCTCAGGTAGTTTAGGGTTAGTTGCTACAATTAGTGCAACTGCTGGTGAAACTACCGAAAACACAAGTAATAATCAAAACACAACAGGATCAGAAACAACTTATGAAATCTATCCTGGTGTACAAAGTATTGAATATGATAAATCAAGTTATGTTTTATCAAATGATATAAATGTTGTATTTGAAGATGGGATTGATAATGCTACAATAAACAGATTTGATGAAGTTTTAAAAGCTAAAAATATCTCTTATTCAAAATCAAGAAGTTTTATTGATGGAAAAACAAATGTTTTAATAGGAATTAAAGGAGATCATGATAATTTAGTTGATGATAAAGCAACAGAATTATCTGTAAACCTTGACGAAGAATTAAAAAATAAAAATGATAGTTATGTTTTGAGTTCAAAAAATGGTTATATTACCTTATTAGCAAAAGACAGATTTGCTGCCTTTCATGGTGTAACAACTTTATGACACATTTTTCAACAATTAAATCAAAACAAACAAATTGAAAATTTTACAATTAAAGATTATGCAGAAGTATCTGAACGTGGTGTTTTAGAATGATTCCACGGTAAAAAATGAAGCGTTGAAGAAAAAATGGCTTTTATAAGATGAGCTAGTTATTATAAACAAAATATGTACTTTTATTCTCCTAATGATTCATTTGATAATAAATCATTAGGTTATCCAGTTGAAAAATATTCAGAAGAAGAATTAAATACCAAAATTATTCCTCTTCTTAATGTTTCAAATGAAGTAAATGTTGACTTTGTATATACTATTCATCCATTTTTAGCTTATAAAGGTAATATAAAAAAAGAAAACTACAATACACAATTAGAACTAATTAAAGAAAAATTTGAACAAGTTTTAAAAGCAGGAGTTAGAAAAATAGGAATTGTTTCTGATGGAACAGATCCATTTGGTAAAGATGAATCAGCAAAAACACAACGTGTTCAATTTCTTAATGATTTAATTGATTGATTAAAAGAAAGACAAAAAATAAAACCAGAAATTAAACCTGAATTAATTTGATTAACCCCTGAAATTCGTAATGAAGATCCAGGACAGGTTTACTATAAACAATTAAAAGAAGAAGTTAAAATTTTAGCAACAAATGGTGGTTTATATAAACAAATTACAGGTGAGTGAGAAAAAAGATTTAAAGATAATGTAGGAAGAAGTCCGATAACTATAACAACATTTCCTAACTCTGAAAAACAAGTTGAAAACTTAGTTATGGGTGGTTATAAAGATTTCTTTAAACCAGGTGCAGATTTATCTAATTCAAATGGTATTTTACTTGATCCAATGCAATGATCATATGCTTCAAGAGTAGGTGTATTTGGTGGATTAAATTACGGTTGAAAAACTTGAAAAACAGATGAAGAAGCACAACAAGTATGAGAAGCATCGTTCAAACACGCTTTAAATAATTCAGAGTTAGATTCAAAAGAATCTCAAGCGCTTAGAGAGTTATCTAAACATATGCAATATAATAAAGAATTAAGTACTGTTGAAGAATCACAAGAGCTTAATCCTAAATTAGAAGCAGTTAAATCAAAACTAAGCGATAAATCTTATTCAAAAGATGATGTAAACATTTTAATAAAAGAATTTCAAAAATTAAAACAAGCATCAGATTTATTATTAAAATCTACAATTAATACAGATTTTATTAATGAAATTAAACCTTGATTAAGTTCATTTAAAGACTTATCTACTGGTCTTGAAAAATTAATGTATGCATTAATCAGTTATAAAGATGGTGATAATGGTAGTGCAAGTAATTACTACTTTAGTGCAAGAGATGATATTAGTAGATCAAGAAATAATCATAAAATTTCATATGGTGGTATCAAAAATGCTGAAGTAGGTCACCAAAAAATCCAACCATTTTTAACAGAAGTTTTAAAATCACTATCTGTTTTAGGTGGTGAAAATTCATTAGATGATTCTAATACAAATTCTAAATATGTATCTGTTATTCAATCTGTTACATTACCAAATGAACTTGCTTCTGATGCAGAAGGTACAAAAATACAAAGTTTATATGATGGTGATGATTCAACATTTGTTAATATTTCAAGAAAAAATAATAATGGTCGTCTAAACATGGAAGTCTATTTTAGACCATTAATACTTATTAACGTCTCAAACTTCTTGAGGCGTTTTTCATTGTAAATTTGATTGTATTCTTTCAAAATTATATCAATCAACATAATTTTTTATAAGATTTAATAATTCAGAAAAATTTAATTTAGAAATATTAATTTTGTTTAACATTTCAGATTTAATATTAGAAAAGAAATATTCTGCTTCTCTATTGTCAAGTGAATTACCAACTCTACCCATAGAAATTTTAAAATTATTTTTCTTAGAAAGTTTTATATATCTATTTGATGAATATTGATATCCGTGATCTGAATGAACAATTATTTTAGATTTTTTCTTAAAT
>NZ_JHWE01000053.1 GCF_000622205.1 Mycoplasma leonicaptivi ATCC 49890 | reverse complement strand
CAACTACAAAAATGAGATAAAATAACTCCTAACTGAGGTCAAATATTAAGTCAATTATTAATAATTTTTAAAGAAAAATAAACATTTTATTACAAAGTTTTTTGTCTTACTTTTTTTCAAAAAAGTAAGGTCTCCCTTGATTGCAATCAAGGGACGGAAGGGTTAAAAACAACAAAAACCAAACAAAACAAAAAGCGGAAAATTAAGTTTCCGCATTTTTGCTTTTTGTTTGGTTTTTTGTTATAATTAGACCAGATTTGTGTTTTGCTATCGCAATTCTCTTATTATCAAAAAATAAGTTTATGAGAATTTACACAAAATATCGTACAGTCCCTATTTTTCTATTTTTATCCCAAGTTTTGTAATTTTCTAAAAAATTTCTTAAATATTTCATGTTTATAATGATATCAAAAAACTTTTTATTTAATTATATTTTAAGCGAACTTTTGTTGTAAAACATACAACACTATTTTAATAGTATTGTATGCTGATTTGATTAATTATTTATTAATTTATTTATTAATTGCGTATGAGTACAAAATTCATTATTAACATTAAATTCGATATTAAGATCATAATATTGATTTATTAATTCGTTATTTACTAAATATATTTCATTTGATTCAATTGTGTTTTTTTTGTTAACAATGCCTACAATCGCTTTAAAATCTGAATGCAATTTATTTCAATCTCAATAATATGGATTTTGACTAATTAATAATAATTTACTTTTTAGTTTATTTAATTTTTTGAACTTATTCAATTGTTGACAAATTAAATATTCATATAAAATTTGACAAAACATTAAACTTTTATCAAATGTTAAAAATTTTGATATTTTATTTATTGAAATATGTTTAGTATTACTTAGTAAATTAATAGTGTATTTCACATTATATGATGATAATATTTTTTGAATAGCTTCAATATTTTTTACGTTATCATTTATATTAATAACAAGACTTGTATTATTATGGATAATACCAAAATATAAGAACTCTATAAGATCACCAGAAATAATTATTTTATTGCTAATTTTTGATATTTTTTTACTTACTTTGTAATATCTTTTATATGTTTTAAATATTTGATTTAGTTCTAAATATTTTTGTATTCTGATAAAAAGTAATAAATTTATAATTAAATATTTTGTAGTTTTTAGGTAGTTTGATCTTTTATTTTTATATGAATATAAAAATAAAAATCTTGTTATTAAGAATGTTGTTGAATAAACAAGCAATGTAATTGAAACAATAGATACAATAGTTAATCCGAGTATAAATCTTTTTTCATCAATTACTACAAAAATAATTATTGAAGTATATGTTACTATTGTTAAATAAATAATTAAATATATAAATATTTTTATTTTACTATTAAATTTGTTGTAATATTGATTTAATTTTTGAATCAAAAAGTTGTTAGTGATATCATGCATAAATTCTCGCTGTATATCTATTTTTATTAAATTCATATTCTGCTTTTTTTAGCATATCTTTTCAAGAAGAATCGACTTTTTCTAGAGCAATTCTTAATACACCATAAGTTATTGAAAATTTATTATATCATTCAAAACTTACTAAAATATCTCTCATAAGATTTATAACATCTTCAAATTTATTTAAATAAGTTTTACCTTCTAAAACTTCAAGCATTGTTTTTGCAGATTTTATTAAAATGTCAGATTTGTGACCAACTATTTTTGTAAATTGTGAGATTGCAAAAATAGCAGTATCACCAAGTCCTTTTATAAAATCAATTGAAGTACCAGTTTCTAATCCGTTTAGTGAATCAGATAAATTACCTAATTCACTTGATAAATCCCCTATGTTTTTAGAAAATCACTCTCTAAATTTTATTGTATCGTAAATGAATGTTTTAACATAATCTTTTAATCAAATTAAATCATTTTCATTTAGAAAATCATATTTAGTATTTGAAGATTGTTTATTATAATTTTTTTTAATTTGATTTAATTTATTTTCTTGATTTAAAGTTATTCAACTTTCAATGTTTTCATTGTATTCATTATCAAAATATCATTCAAGAACAGTTTTCAATTCTGTTTTATTTTTTGTATTAATATTTAAATAATCAATTTCTTTAACTATTTTAGATTTTAGTTTTATTTCATATTCAGTAATTTTTTCATTTTCTAAAATTATTTTATCAACTAATTTATTTTCATTTGTAAATGTAGGATTTAATATCATGTTTTCTCCAAATTATTGTGTTATTTTTTGTAATATTCTCTTTCAATAAATCTAAAGAATATTTCTCTAATATCTATTTGTGTATTATATTGATATGAAAATTCAAAGTCTTTTCATATTTTATTTTCATAATTTAAATTTAACTGATGTTTATTTAAAAATTCAATTTTTTGTTCTTCTGTTTGAAAAGAAACTATTGGTTTATATCAATCATAAGATTTTAAAATAACAATTTCATTTTTAATTACGTTTTCAAAATCATTATTAAATGATTCTTTTAATGCTCTAATATCCTTATCACTTTCAAGTTTATCTATTATTTCAAAATGATTTAATTTCTCTGTATAAATATAAAAACCAAAACTCATTTTTTGTTTATCTAATATTTGTTTTAAATTAATATTGTGTTGTTGTAACGATTCTTGTTTAGAAACAAGAGCAAACATTGATGTACATAAAAGTACATTTATATATGCTTCTTTTAATAATTCATAATTTCAAAAATTTTCTAAGTCAGAAATAATTTTTAAATCTTTAATAATATCATTGAGTTTATTGGTTTTAAAATCATTATTTTGAAGTAAAAAAACTTTTAAAAATTGATGTAGTTTTGATGCAAATTGAAAATATTCATCAGGAATATTAAAGTTTTTTACTTTTATAATATGTTTTTTAGGAATAAATTTAAATAAAGATGCATCAATTTTTACACTATTAACTTCTGTTTGAACTAAATATTTATCAACAAATGAATCAGAATTTTTATAAAAAGATTCATTATCAATTTTTAATTTTGTTATATCACTTGTTTTAGAACATATATCCAAATCATTAATTTTTCTTTGGTTAGAAAAAAGCAAAAATAATGCAAAACTTCCTGTGAAAACAATATCTTTATTATCTTTATTTATTTTTTTAGCAGTTTTAAATTGATTTTTATTATGTTTTTGAAGTTTAACTTGTTTAAAAAGTTTAAATTTAAAACTCAAAAATAAAGCAATCAATAAAAACTTTTTCGATTTATAAACTTGTATTTGGTTTTCTTTAAACGAAAAAATAAATAATCATTTAAACACTAAAAGTAGTGAATAATATATAAAGATTGTTGCTAATATAACAAAAAAAATTATAGGATAAATTTTGTTTGAATTAATTTGTTTACTCAAAAGATTAATTGAAGCACCAAGAAAAATTATATTAACAAAATAAAGGATTAATTGTATTGTAACAGAATAAACATTAGTATATTTATTATGAATATTTTTCATTAAAACTATATTATCATTATGCATTTTACCTCCATATAATAATTATATTTTTTTATATTGTTATCATTAATAAATCAATATTAAATAAGGACATTTTGTGAAATTAGTTTCATTTTAATTTGACTAAAATTTCTTAACATAAATTAACTTTTATTTAATTTTTTAATAACATTTTTGTCTTTTAAAAGTATGATTTAAAAAAATATATTAAAATATATATGTAAATTAATTATTTATCTAAGGATTAACGAATGAACAAACAAAACACAGTTTTATTTGGTATGTACAATACAGAAAAACTAGCGCAAAAAATTTCTGATTTAATAAAAATTCCTCTTTCAAAAGTTGTTAGAACAGTTTATGCTGATGGTGAAACAATGCTTGTATCTGAACCAACTGTTAGAGATAAAGATGTTTTTATTATTGCAAGCACTTCAAGACCTGTAAATCAAAACATAATGGAACTTTTACTTTTTATTGATTCATTAAAAAGGGCTTCTGCAAAATCGATCAATGTTATATTAAGTTACTATGGATATGCAAGACAAGATAGAAAAGCCAGTGGCCGTCAACCAATTGGTGCAAAACTTGTTGCAGATATTTTACAAACAGCAGGTGTTACAAAAGTAACTTGTGTAGACTTACATAATCCATCGATTCAAGGATTTTTCAATATACCAGTTGATGATTTAAAAGGACAATATCCAATTGCCACTGCATTAAAAGAAACAGGTGAAAAATTTACTGTTGTGTCACCAGATCATGGCGGAACAGTTAGAGCAAGGAAATTAGCTGAATTAATTGCTGATACTGTTCAAATTTGTATTATTGATAAAAGAAGAACAGGTGTTAATCAAACAGAAGTAATGGGTATTTTAGGAAATATTGAAAACCAAAATGCAGTTATTATTGATGATATTATTGATACAGGTGGAACAATATTAAAAGCTGTTGAAACATTAAAAGCAAATGGAGCAAAAAAAGTTATTGTTGCAGCTACACATGGTATTTTTACAAAAGGTTTTGAACTTTTTGAAAATCATCCAGATGTCGAAAAGGTTATTGTTACTGATAGTATTGATAATTATGAATTGCAAGCAAAATTTAAAAAGTTGCATATTGTTAGTTTAGCAGACTTTTTATCAAAAGTAATTAATGCATCATTAACAGGTCAAAGCATTTCAGAAATTTACTTAGAATACAAAAAAGAAATTGCATCATACAAATAATATAAGTTGAACACAGAAATAACTTGATATTTCTGTGTTCTTATATTCTAAAATATAAAGGAGTTAAAATGGCAAAAGCACAATCGGTTGAAATAAAAGTTGCAGAACACTTTAATGCAATGTTGAGAGAATATGGTTTAGACTATAAACTAGAAAATGAAAAACTTAATGATTTTATTGATAAAGCACTTGATGAATATAAATCCAAACAAGGCGGGGGGTGGAAACAGACCCGACGCTAAACTTTTATTAAAAGATGAAAATGAAAATTATTGACCAGCTCTATAATTTCTTTTGTTCTATGTGATAAAATAGCAGATAAATATACATAAGATTCTAAAACATCTTTTGGAGATTTTGTATGGAACTGTACGATATTTTGTGTAAATTCTCATAAACTTATTTTTTGATAATAAGAGAATTGCGATAGCAAAACACAAATCTGGTCTAATTATAACAAA
>NZ_JHWE01000052.1 GCF_000622205.1 Mycoplasma leonicaptivi ATCC 49890 | reverse complement strand
CAATTAAAGCGGTACGCGAGCTGGGTTCAGAACGTCGTGAGACAGTTCGGTCCCTATCTGATGTGGGCGTTGGAATATTGATGAGAGCTGCTCTTAGTACGAGAGGACCGGAGTGGACGTACCGCTGGTGTTCCAGTTGTTTCGCCAGAAGCATAGCTGGGTAGCTAAGTACGGAAAGGATAACCGCTGAAAGCATCTAAGTGGGAAGCCTCCTCAAAGATAAGTATTCCCTTGAAATTCCTTGTAGACTACGAGGTTGATAGGATGGAAGTGTAAGTGTAGTAATACATTCAGCTGACCATTACTAATAAATTGATAGGTTTAAAAGAAATGTATTCAAGACATTTTAATAAATTATTAATTACTATTCAGTTTTCAGAGAACAAGTAATAATATATTTTGTAAAAATAAAAAATATATTATAATACTATAGCCTACTAAAAAAGCATATGGAGAAGTAGCTCAGCTTGGTAGAGCACTACATTTGGGCTGTAGTGGTCGCAGGTTCAAATCCTGTCTTCTTCACCATTTATGGGGGGTTAGCTCATTTGGCTAGAGCGCCTGCCTTGCACGCAGGAGGTGGTGGGTTCGAATCCCATACTCTCCACCATTTATGGCACTGTAGCTCAGTTGGTTAGAGCATCCGGTTCATACCCGGAAGGTCAAGAGTTCGACCCTCTTCGGTGCTACCAATTTTTAATGGACGGACCTATAGCTCAATGGTTAGAGCAACCGGCTCATAACCGGTTGGTTACAGGTTCGAGTCCTGTTAGGTCCACCAAAAATAAATGGGTGATTACCCAAGTCCGGCTGAAGGGAGCAGTCTTGAAAACTGCCAGGGGCTTCACGGCCCGCGGGGGTTCGAATCCCTCATCACCCGCCATTTATTTTAAAAGACTTTATATATAGCGGAGTGGAGCAGTTTGGTAGCTCGTCGGGCTCATAACCCGAAGGTCATAGGTTCGAGTCCTGTCTCCGCAACCAAACGGTCCAGTGGTAAAGTGGTTTAATACGCCTCCCTGTCACGGAGGAGAACGCGGGTTCGATCCCCGTCTGGACCGCCATTTATAAGGCCCTGTAGCTCAGTTGGTAGAGCAACAGATTGAAGCTCTGTGTGTCGCTGGTTCGATTCCTGCCGGGGCCACCAAAAATATCTCTATTTTGTAATTTATAAATTTTATAGATTATAAAATAGAGATATTTTTAATATTTTAGTATAATTAAAAAAATAAGAAAGGGTAAAAATGGATTATAAAAAAACATTAAATATGCCTGAAACACCTTTTGAAATGAGGGCTAATTTAACAACAAAAGAATCTAAATTTAGAGAATTTTGGGATCAAAATAAAATATATCAAAAAGCAATTCAAAAAAATAAAAATAATGAAAAATTTATTTTACATGATGGACCACCTTATGCAAATGGTGATATACACATAGGTCACTCAATGAATAAAATTTTAAAAGATATTATTGTAAGATATAAAACTATTAGAGGATTTTATTCTCCTTTTGTTTGTGGTTGAGATACACATGGTTTACCTATTGAACATAAAATGCTTTCAGAATTAAATACAAAAAAAGAAGAACTTAATCCTATTATAATAAGAAAAAAAGCTGCTAAATATGCAGTAAAACAAGTAGAAAAACAAAAAGAACAATTTAATAATTTACAACTTTTTACTGATTTTGATAAAAAATACATTACATTAGATAAAAAATATGAAGTACAACAATTAAAAGTTTTAAAAAAAATGACTTTAGATGGATTGGTTTATAAAGGGTTAAAACCCGTTTATTGATCACCAAGTTCACAAAGTGCATTAGCAGAATCTGAAGTTGAATATAAAGACATAGTTTCTCCTTCTGTATTTGTTGCATTTAATGTGATTAACTCATTAAATAATTTTGTTCAAAAAGGTGATAAATTAATTATTTGGACTACTACACCATGGACATTAATTGCAAATGCTGGTGTTGCTGTTGAAAAAAATATAATTTATGTAAAAGTTAAATATGATGAAAAATATTATATTGTGGCACAAGAATTATTAGATAAACTAAAAGAAACATTTAAATGAGAAAAAATTGAAATCATTAATTCATTTAAAGGTGAAGAAATTATTAACACTGAATACTTAACACCTGTTTTACAAAGAAAAGCAAAAGTTGTTTTAGGACATCATGTAACAGTTGAAAATGGTTCTGGTTTAGTTCATATTGCTCCTCTTTTTGGTGAAGACGATTTTTTAATTGGTAAAAAAAACAATCTTGATATGATTATGCATATTGATGATAAAGGATATATATTTGGTACAAATACTGATTTTGATGGAATTTTTTATGATGATGCAAATAAAAAAATATCTGAATTTTTAGGTGATGATTTATTACATTTTGAAAGATATAAACACTCATACCCTCATGATTGAAGAACACACAAACCAATAATTTTTCGTGGTACACCTCAATGATTTGTTTCAATTGATAAAATTAGAGATCAAATAATTGATCAAATTAATAATAATGTTACTACTCATTCTGAGTGAGCAAAAAAAAGATTGATTAGTATGATTGAAAACAGAAATGATTGAACTATTTCAAGACAAAGAGCTTGAGGAGTTCCTTTAATTTTCTTTTATGATAAAAATAATCAACCCGTTATTAACGAGGAAATTTTTGATTATGTTATAAATTTAGTTTCAGAATTTGGGACTGATATATGATGAGAAAAAGAAGCGGATGAATTATTACCAGAACAATTCCGTGGTTTAGGATATAAAAAAGAAATGGATATTATGGATGTTTGATTTGATTCAGGTGTTTCATCAATTGCTGTTGATATTGACAATGGTTTTAGCAAATTACCTTATGATGTTTATTTAGAAGGTTCAGATCAATATAGAGGTTGATTTAATTCATCTATTATTAATGCGATTGCATATACTGGTCTTTCACCTTATAAAAACTTGATTTCACATGGTTTTGCACTTGATGCAAAAGGTGAAAAAATGTCTAAATCTAAAGGTAATGTTATATCTCCACTGGATGTTGTTTCAAAACGTGGTGCAGACATATTAAGGTTATGAGTTGCAAACAGTGAATATACTAACGATGTTACTATTTCAGAAACTATTTTGGATCAAAATACTGAAATTTATAGAAAAATTAGAAATACTATTAAATTTTTACTTGGTAATCTTAATGGTTTTGAATATAAAGGTAATATTGAAAGAATTGGGATCCATTTATATATAAAAGAGAAATTAAATGAGATTAAAATTAATGTAATTAATGCTTATGATGAGTTTAAATTTATTAATGTTATTAAATTATTAAATAATTATATTATTGATCTTTCAAGTTTTTATTTATCAACTACAAAAGATATTTTATATGTTAGAGAAAAAAATGATCCTGAAAGAATAATGACTCTTACTAATATGTATGAAATTTTAGACTTTATACTTTTAACTCTTGCTCCAATTTTACCAACAACTGCTGAAGAAGCTTATCAATTCTTTAATAAAGTTGATAAAAGAGAATCTATTATGCTTGATTCATTAAATTCTTGTTCTGAAAAAGAAATTAATTATGAAATTATAAATAAATATCAAGCATTTTTTGAGTTAAGAGATAAGGTTAATATTTTAATAGAAAATTCAATTAAAAATAATGAAATCAAAAGATCAAATGAAGCAAAACTATATATTGATTTAAATAAAAATCCATTATATAATGAAATCGATTTCAAAACATTTTTAATGGTTGGAAAAATACAAGATTCTAGTGAATTTAAAATTGAAAAATTTGATTCAATTAAATGTGAAAGATGTTGAAATCATTTTGAAGAAACTGAAATGAAAGAAAATATATGTGAAGGTTGTTATGGAATTATCCAAAAAATCTCTAATTAATTATTTAGATAAATTAAAAAAACATCTTTTAATCAATAAAAAGAAAATTATTCTTAGTTATATAATGTTTTTTGTTACTTTTATTATATTTTTTACGATTGATCAATTAACAAAAAATATTTTATTTGTTCATGGTGATATTAAAACTTTAAAAGAAGGATTTAATGGTCATTTGTATGTTTTTTTACCTGATAATAGAGAGTTATTAGTAGAAAGTATTTGAGAAGATACAATTAAAAACTATTCTATTATTGGTATAAGAAGTATTTGGCATGGTAGTACAACCTTTTTAAGTACAAGAAATACTAACACAATTCAATCTATTAGTATTATCTTTTTAATTCTTCTTCCGTTTTTTATATTAATACCAAGTAAACACTTTTTATGACAAAGTTTTTTTATTGGATTAATATTATCTGGTAATGCAGGAAATATGACAGATAGATTCTTCTTTGCTGGTTATGTAAAAGACATATTTTATTTCCCTTTTTTCAAAAGCAGTGGAACATTTAATTTTGCTGATGTAGCAATTATTCTTGGTATTACTGGTATGGTTATACTTTCGATTACTGGATACTTTATAGGACAAAATAAAACCAAGAATATCAACCATCTTGTTATTTAAAGATATATAAAAACACGTATAAAATTGAATTTTATCCGTGTTTTTAATTTATTTTTTAATGCTTTTATTATAAAATATAATTCATGAAAAAAGATGAAAAAAACAATAAAACAGATTGTGATATAAAGATAGAAAACACGATTGAAAATCAAAATAATGAAGTTGAAAAACTAAAATATAAAATGGGAAAATATTTATTAAATAATCAAAAAGTCAAATGAAACACTAAAATAATGTTTAAAAGGTATTGACAACGTATTTTATTAATTTTTATTGCTGCATTAATATTTAATGCTGGTATACAGATATTTTTATCACGGGCACAAACAATACCTTCTGGTGTTACAGGAATACCAACTTTACTCCAAAATACTATACCAGCAACAAAAGAATATTTTGCTTTAATTTATCTTGCATGCAATATACCATTATTTATTATTTTTGGTAGAAAAATTAAGGGTAGTTTTATTTTTTTAACTTTAATTTTTATGTTTTTCCAAATTATTACTAATTTCATATTTACGCTAAAAGTTATTGATGATGCGTTGCATAAATTTATCACTTTTACAAATGAATCAAAACCATATACAAACTGAAGTTCACTTATTTACTCATCTGCTGGTGCTATTCTTATAGCAGTAGGTATTTCAATTTCGTGAAAAGCAGGTGGATCAACAGGTGGTACTGATATAATTGCTTACTATTTTTCAACCAGAAGCAAAAAAAGTGTCGGAACTATCTTATCAATTATTGGTATAGTTACAGCGATTCTTTTTTTGATTATTTTCGCAGTTGCAAAACCTAATTATTTATATGATAAACCCATTCATTTTAATGAATACAAGACACAAGCAGAATTGCTAACAAACAATGATTATTTAGGGATTTCTATTGAAAATAAAGAAATGCTTATGAGTAGATATAATAATTTAATGCTAAGACATCAAGAATCAAGGATTTATTTTGGTATGAGAGAAATATGTACTTTTTGATATATTGTCGTTACAAATAGCGTTATAAATATGTTATATCCAAAATATAAAAAAGTTGAAATGACTATAATCAGCCCAAAACCAGAAAAAGTTATAGCTTATTTTAAATTAATCAATTACTGACATTCATATAGAATCGAAAGATATAAATCAGGTTACACAGTTTAAACTTTCAGTAAATTTTATACTAAATAAAAAAAATTAAGAAATTTTTTCGTTTATAGATATTATGAAACTATATAATTCATCAGAAGAAATATTCAAATTTTTGAGTATTTCTTTTTGTTTTGCAGTTAGAGAATTTTTTCTTATATATTTTTCATCAAATTTTGAAACCTCAATTTTTGATAATTCATCTATTATTGAATTAAATGTTAAACTTGATTTATTTTTTAATAAATCAGAACAATGAAACTTAATAAAACTTTTAACTATGGAAGCAATGAAAGTTATAAAGGTTTTACTTTCTAAAACACCATCAGTATAAGAATAATTTTT
>NZ_JHWE01000051.1 GCF_000622205.1 Mycoplasma leonicaptivi ATCC 49890 | reverse complement strand
TATTTAATTTTTTTCTTTTCTTTTGCTTCTTTGTCCCTGTTTTCGATATCAATATTTCTTTATTCATATCTAAATTATACAAATTATATTTTCTTATGAAATATGATTTTACATATAAAGAATTTCTTTTATTTGTTTCTTTCAAATATTTTTTTCAGAAAATATCAATGTTTTCTCTTTTTGGATTTTCATATTCTTTAAATCAATAAAGCCATTCTTGTTGTGTTAGTTGTTTTGCCATTTTTTCGGGGGTATACCCCCGTGTGCCCCTTTCATATATGAAAGGGCTAATAAAGGTGGAAATCTCATTAGCCCTATGGTCTAATTTTAATTTCCACCTTTATTTCACTTATTTCCAAAATGTTTGGTAAGTTCCTTTCAATAAATAATTTTTTATGTTCAATTATTCATTTGCTTTTGGGGATTTTATTAACAATAGATTTTAATTGTTTTGCATAACTTAAAATTTGTGCTTGTGTTAAGTTTAAATAATTATCATCTATATTCTTGTTTATCAGTTGAAATTCATCACGTAAACTTTGATTTAAATGGAGAATTTTTGGTGTTTTAGAAAACATATATGTACCAAGAATTGCTCTAACTTTATTTTTGTATCTTCATAAATCTTGCTTGGTTTTTACTTCTTTATTTAATAATAGTTTACTTGAAATGTTTTTATTATTTAAATCAATTATAAATTCATGATTTTTGTATGAATTTAAATCTTTAATAGTTCCGTTTAACTTAACAGTTATTTTATTTTTTAACATATCAAAATCAAAATCTCTAATTGAAAAATCTTCATTTAAATTAAAATTATCAAGAATATCGGTAAATAAAACTTCTTTTACTTTTGTTTGAGAATTTAGATCAATAATGTCTATATATAATTTTTTATCAGAGTGTTTATTTAAGTAATATAAATAATCATTGTGCTGGTATGTTCTTGGTTGTGTTGTTAAAAGGTTTATAAGCGGAGCTATTTTATCATCTGCAATTAAAATTTGATCATTTTTCTTAACTATTTCTAATTGATTAGAATTGCTTTTTACTCTATATAAATATTTATTAATATACTGTGTTTGATTACTATTTGGATCTTCTTCTAGGTTTCTGTTTGTAATACTATATCAATAACCATTACTTAAAAAATATCTTGTTTGAAATCTTGAAGTTGTAATCATTTTTCATTTTTCATCAATTGAAAGAAAACTTTTTGAATAAAAATTTTCAGTTGCATTTAATTTATCTTTAAAAAGAGAGTCTCAGGGCAAATAGTAACTAACATCATAACCCATTTGTTCATACAATCCTTCACCTTCATGGATTGCTTGGAAGGTATTTTGTCAATTTCTTAATTTTTTGTGTGTAAAAATATCTTTGATATTTTCTTGTGTTCTTCTTCCTTCATCGATAAATGCACCATCAACTCTATATCATTTTTTATCATTTCCACCCTTTGGATCAAAATAAGCAATTGCATATTGATGTAATGCATTCCCTGTTGGTTTTGAAATAGCCTGCACACCAACAATGTTTAAAAGCATAGCTATTGCTGTTCCATATTGTTGACACACACCTTCTCTATGATTTATTCCATAATATAAATCATAATATGCTGATACATCTTCATAAATAAAATAATCACAAACATATCTAGTAATTGCAAATACTTTATCTAAATCACTCATATCTGGTGTTATTTGTGCAATACCTTGTGAAATAAAATTAATAAGATTTCTTTTTTCGTTTCCTTCTGTAATTCAATCCCAAACTATGCTTGTTTGCTTCTTTTGTATTTTGTGTAATCTAATGAATTTATCATTATAAATTTTTTTAGAAGGTTGATTTAATCTTTGATCTCCATCTTCTGTTTCTGTTTCAAAATAAATCATTTGTCTTGACAATTCTAAAAACAAGTTATCAGATCAAGATTCTTTATATCACTCAACAAGAGCCTTACCCATTAATCTTGCATCAAAATTTAATTGTCTTACATCATAAGCAAAAATATCATTAGATGTGACAAGTTTGTTAAATAAAGATTTAAGTTCATTAATTTCTGAGCGTTCATCACCTATTTTTGAAATTCTTTTTGTTAATACTATTTTTTGTTGCTCTTTAAGGTTAAAAAATACATTTTTTTCATCGTTAATCGAATTATTTCAATCAATATTTTGTGTGTTTGATTTATTATTAGTTACAGGATTTTTATCATAATCAATATCGTCTGGATATAATTCCTTTATTTGTTGATCATAATCAGAAATTGAATAATTGTGTTTTGAGTTAGAATTTTCTGATTCATTTTCTATGCTATTGTAGTTATCTGGTTCATTATTAGCAATAAGTTTTATATTGTTGCTATTTTTATCATTTTCTTTTATTTCTTCAATATTATTTAATGAATTATTGGACTTAGTTTCAGAGACAATATTTGTTTTATTTTCTTGGTTTTTTTGATCTCTTTCAATTTGCATCGGTTTAATTTCTAAACCATTTGAATTTTTACCAGATGCTTCTGTATTTTCTTCTTGTATTTTAGATTTAATTTTATCTTTTTCTTGAAAATTACAACCTAACGCAATTAATAATGGTGTAACAGAAACAATGCTAAATATTTTTTTAAACTTGTTTTTATTCATATTTATATTTTACTAAATTTTTTACATTTTTTCAGATGATAAAACCTAAAAATTTAAAAATGAACATTTATTTAAAATAAGTTTCAAGCGAAAAATACTAAAAAGTTATATTTTTGAATATTTTAATGATTTTTTCTTTGTTTTTGTCAAATCATATAATATAATTGACTAATATTTTTAAAGAAAGGAGGTTAATATGGAAATACAAAAAGCAAGAAAAATTGGTCTTATTTTAACATTAATGATGCTTATAGGCTCTGTTGTAGGTATTGGTATATTTTTCAAAAATGGAAGTGTACTTCGTTCAACTGATTCTAATGGTCTTTCATGATTACTTACATGAATTATTGGTGGAATTATATCGCTTTGTGCTGCATTAAGTTTCATGGAGATAGGTTCATTTAAAAACTCTAAAATAACTAGTATTTCAAACTGATCTTACAAGATTTTTGGAAAACATTTTGGTTATTTTACTAACATAACATATACTCTTTTTTATTTTGGTATGCTTTTTACAATAATTAGTTTTTATTTTTCAGAAATATTTTTATTTTTTATTTCTAGTGTTTCAAAATTTGAATTAACAACTATACCTTTATATGTACATGTTTTAATTGGTTTAATTACATCAATTATATTTTTCTTTTTAAATGTTATGTCCACAAAAGTTTCTGGAATTTTTCAATCAGTTGTTACATTGATTAAATTCATTCCAATTTTAGGTGCATTATTCATTGGTATTATTTTTCCAAATACACATAATGCAGGTGGTGTTAATGCTTTTTCATTAGGTAGTTTTACTTTTAAAGGGATTGTATTAGCTTTACCAAGTGTTTTGTTTGCTTATGATGCGTTTTTAGTTTCTGGTTCATTGGCACATAAAGTAAAAAAACCAACAAAAACTATTCCAAAAGCTATTATTATTGGTATGACTTTTATAACAATTTTATATACATTAATAGCTCTTTCAAGCATTTTACACAACAAAGGAACTTTACAAGACTTATTAAAAGATTCGTTATCAGAAAATACGCAAGTTTGATTAGGTAATACAATTGCATTTTTCTTGGTAATATCAACTATTGGAGTTGTTAATGGTTTATCAGCAGCTTTTGTATCAGAATTATCAAATTCAATTAATGCAAATTTAATTTTTGGTTCAAAACAATTAATTAAAAAAATAGGTGAATTTAAAACTTTAATATTATATGCTTTTTTAATCACAATGTTTTGAGCAATTGTTTGTTATATACCAACAATTGTATTAGATACAGATATATTAACAGATGCATATACAAATTATCCAACAGTATTTTTCTTTGTAATTTATGCTATTGTGATTTTAAAATATACAATTTCAAGAAAAAAACAAACTGAAACAACTAAATTTTCAAATTATCTTTTTTATACAGCATCTTTAATAGCTGTTATTGGTATTATTTTTGTTTCTGGTGCTAATATAGTTGTGCAAATAAGCACTGCATTTTCAGATAAAACAAATCCAGCGGGTTGAGGTTTATTTTTAGGAAAAGACTCTGACATTATTCCTCCTTATTTACCCATCTTACTAACTACTATTTTTGCAATATTCTTTATTTCATTACCATATTTAAATGAATATTTAAATAGATTAATTTTTAAAGAAAGTATTATTAAAAATTTTGATGTGTTAGTTAAAAAAGAAGTTTAAAAAACTATTTATTTAAATAAATAGTTTTTTGTTTACATTTTTTCTTCTTCTGATGTTGAAGTATTGACTGCAACAGATGAAGCAACTGTCATTGTTTTTGCAATATCTGCAAGATTTGGCGGTAAGATAACTTTAGTTCCTTTTCCGCTTGCTAATTTTCCAAGTTCTTCTAATGATTTTAACATTAAAATTTCCTGTGAAATTTTTGATGAATTAAGTAATTCAATTGCTTCTTTTTGTCCTTGTGCTCTTAAAATTTCTGATTCACGATCTGCTTGAGCTTTTAATACTTGAGCAGCTTTATCACCTTCAGCTCTTAAAATTTGTGCTTCTTTAAGACCTTCAGCTTCTAAAATATTTGCTCTTTTTTCTCTTTCAGCACGCATTTGTTTTTCCATAGAACTTAAAATTTCTCTTGGTGGTGCTATATTTTTTATTTCCACTCTGTTGACTTTAATACCTCAAGGATCAGAAGCTTCATCTAATAATAAAGTTAATTTTGAATTAATAGTATCTCTTGAAGTAAGAGTTTCATCTAACTCTAATTCACCTAGTAAATTTCTTAGTGTAGTTGCTACAATATTTTCAATAGCTTGCATAGGACGTTCATGACCATAAGCAAAAGCTTTTGGGTCTGTTATTTGTAAGTATACAACGGTATCTACTCTTATTCCAGCATTATCTTTTGTTATTATGTCTTGTTCTGGGAAATCAATAACCTTTTCTTTGTAATCATTTTTCTTTACTACTCTATCTAAAAATGGAATAATTACTCTAAGTCCATTTTCTAACACTTTATAAAATTTTCCAAGTCTTTCTATAACAATAAACTCAGTTTGATTAACTCTTTTTATCGATTTTACAAGTATAAATACTATAAAAATTAATAAAATTGCAAAAATAATCAATCCAACTATTAAACCAATATTCATTATTTTTCCTCCTTATGTTTTTTTATATATAAAATATTACCCTTTATTTCTGAAATTACCACTTTAGAATTTTTATCAATATCACCTTCTCCTTTTGAAGAAATTGCCCTGAAAACCTTTCCATTAATAATAATTTGTCCATAGTCTTCATTTGTTATTATGGTCTCTTTTGATGGTTTATTCAAAATATAACCAGTTGTATAATCGATACCAATCATTTGTTCAACTTTTTGACTATATTTAATTTTTTTCTTTAAAAATTTATACCCACCATAATAAGTTAATGTTCATAGCAATACAAATAAACTAAATTGTATTAAAAATATTCATCATTGATTTGATCTAACAAAAATACTAATAAGAAGTGAAGGTAGTGCTGTTATTGCTGTTAAACCAGATCAAATTTCTGTTGTAAAAATTTCTATTACTACAAAAACAGAAATAATAATTGCTCAAAAAACTATTATGAAAATCCAAATTCTTTCCTCCATATCTAAAATATTATATATTATTTTAAAACTTGTTTTATTTTATAATTTGTTATTTTAAAAGTCACGATGCAAGTTACCATCAAAAAAATAGTAATATATAAATTTTATACAAAAAATAAATTTTGTTTATTTTTTGTATAAAAAAAGCAATAGAAAAGATGTTATTTGGGTTAGCAAATAACGTTTTTTGGTACTTTTTTCTGAAAAAAGTACAGCCCCGGCAGGGTTTTTGCAGCGACAGCTGCATTTCCTCTATATTTTTAAAGTTTTTTTGCTTCTTTTTTTCTAAAAAAAGAAGAAATTGTTGATGTGGTGTAAATAAAAAATCAGTATAACAAATAAGATTACGTGGTAAAATGGTTCACCATTTTACAGCGAGTACTTTTTTGCCTACTTTTTTTAAAAAAGTAGGGTCTCCCTTGATTGCAATCAAGGGACGGAAGGGTTTAAAATATTATTCATAAATTTTTCGTTTTTTATGTTTAAAAAATTTATGAATAATCAAAAGATCTAAGGATTAATTTTTAAATTTTTTAAAGTATTTTTTCTC
>NZ_JHWE01000050.1 GCF_000622205.1 Mycoplasma leonicaptivi ATCC 49890 | reverse complement strand
AGTTTTTAGAACTCTTCCTACTGCAACTTTTGTTTCTTTATAATACTTTTTTTCTTTTATGTACTCTCTTTTTGTGACAACTTGAACATATCAAGCGTTTTTTCTTTTACTTATTTTTGCGCCAGTTGGTATTAAAACTTTTTTAAATTTTTCTATCATAAAATGTCCTTTTTTTATTAGTATAAGTATTATACTAAATTATTTTAAAAAACAAAATAAAAAAATATTTTTTTTATAAATTTTTGGTAAAAAACGCACTTTTAAAAAGTAAAAGTGCGTTAGTATAATAAATTACTGAAAGTTTAAATTGGTTAATAAAATTGTATGATGAAACAAAGTATAAAGTGTTTTTATTTTCCACATGATCAGTTATATCTAATAAAATTTCTTTAAAGTCAATATCTTTTTTTTGATTTTTAAATGTGCTTAAAAAACTTTCTTTAAATTGTTCAAAACTTAAAATTTTGGCTTTTTTAAGAATGTTAATTATGTTTAAATTTAAATTATCTTTTGGTTGATTATCAAAAGAAATTTCAAGATCATCCGTGTTAATATATTTTGGTATTTTGAATGATAAAAATACTTTTTTATCATTATTTTTTGAAATAAGATTTATATCTTTTATATAAAAATTATTAACATAATCAATATATTTTTCATTAATTGCTTTAAAGGTTGTTTCAAACATATGTTGATTATTTAAAATTTCGTTAATTTTAATATCATTAATAGTTTGATTTTTTAATATTTTATTAAGATTTATTTTTTTATTAATATTTTGTATTTTGTAAAAATCATAAATAGATTGGTTGTAAAATTCATTAATACGTATATTAACATTATTTTCATTAAAATAGGTTCTTATTTCATTTCATAATGGATCATTATCAAAATTAAGTTTATCTTTATTTATAATTCAAAAGTTGCTTATATTCATTAAATAATAATTAAGATTTGTAAACAAAAACTCTCTAAATCAGTTTCAAGTATCGTATAAATTAATTTTTATTTCATTATTTTTTGTGGTTTTACTATGTTTAAAAGTAATAATTTTTGTTGTATTTGTTTGATTTAATTCACTTATTTTTACTTTATTTTTTACAACAAAAGAATTTAAATCATGTACTTCTGGTTTTTTATTATTTAAGTTAACTAATAAATTTTTCAAAAATCATAAATAGTTAATTTGATAATCATTATTAAATTTAATATCACTGTCAGGGTTATATTTTTGCAAAAAATCTAATAAATATTTATTTTTTATTTCATTATTAAAATAATTTGATTCAAGAATTTCATTAAATAATTTCTTTTCTGAATGGGTTAATTGTGATTTTGAGACTAATAAATTTAAATCATTGCTTTTTATAATAGATGGACCACAAGACACAGAAACGGAAGATATTGATGAAGAAATTGTTATTAATAGTAAAAATTTTTTTATATATTTTTTATTCATTGTTTAAATACACCTTTATTAATAATTCTTCAAAAGTATTCAAATTGAATATATCATCAGTTCATATTGTTATATTATTCTTATTCTCATTATTATTATCTAAATTTTCCTTCAACTCATTGATACTTTCAACAACATTATTAAAATAAATTTTTTCATTATTAAAATTTCAAGGATTAACATTTGTAATTACTAAAAATTCGGGAAAACGTGTTTCTTTATATAGATTTGATATATCAATTTTATAAAACTTATTAACTCTTTTTTTACTACTATTTTCATTATTAAGAATTCTTAAAAATTCATTATAAGATTTGTAATCATATTTCTTTGCAATTTTTAAGCTTCTTATTGTTTTTAGACCGATCTCATTTGAATTATTAAAAATAAAAATGTCTTCTTTATCTAAGTTTTGATTACTTTCAAAAGTTAAAACAAGTTTTTTGTTGTTGTTGATATTTTCTTCTATAAGTTTAATATTTTTAAATTCTAAAATAAAATAATTTGAATTTTGTTTTTGAAATTTTTCTCAAATATCAAATAAGTTATTTATATTTTTATTATTAATTTCATTTGTATTTTTATCTAAACCAGAATGTTTAATTTTTTCATTGTTTTTTGTGAAATTAAATATTTTTTTATAATCATAATAACTTATAAAATTATCGAAGCCAAATCTATTTTTAAAACGATTTTTATCTAAATAATCATCATTATTAAATTTTAGTTTATCTTGTTCCAAGAAAAATAGTTTATCTAAATCATTTATAAAATAGTTATGAAAAGGATTAAATGTTTTTTTATATTGTTTTTTATTTAAAGAAATTTGTTTAATATTTTTTAAATCAGCTGATGAGTCTTTTTTGTAGTTTTGTAGTTGTATTTTCTTGAATTTAACAATATTTTTATTTCATTTGCTAATGTAATCTAAATATTTTAAATAACTGATTTTGTTATTTATAACTCACTGATTTTGATAGTTATTTTCTATTGTTTTGTAATTTTGAAAAAAGTCTTTTAAAACATTATCTAAATCTGTATATTCTAAAAAATCAACAAATATTTCTGCTTCTTTTTCAGAAAAATCATTTATATTTATTTTTATGTTAAATTTTTTATAAACTTCTTTATATAAATCATTTTTCTGTTTTTCTTTTATATTAATACATGAACTGGATAGCAATGTTGAAATAAACAATGAAGAAAAACATAATGTTTTTAATATTTTTTTAATCATGATCAATATATGAATTTATTTTTATTAATCTAATTGTTAAAAATTTGTTTTTTTAATTTAAGTTTCATTGTACTTGCTCCATTTTTATAGCTTATAAATAAATTTTTATTATTTTTAATTATTATTAACAAAAATTAATAAAATATTTTCAAAAATCTCCTTTCCCTAATAATATTTTAATACTTATTAAATAAAGAATATAAAAAAAGACTAAAATAACTTATAAATATGGTATTAATTCTATATTAATTAAAATTAATTTGTTTATGCAATGTTCTTTTGGTCTTAAAAACTCATTTTCAAAAATGATATAATTAAATAAATTAAAGGAGACTGTATGAAAAAACATAAAATTAAATATTTCTTAGGTTTATTTGGTGTTAGTTTTCTACCTATTGCTACTATTTCATGTGGTGATCCAAAAACAACTAATAAACCTGATAGTGAAGTTGAATCAAATAAAAATAATAATGATAATCCTCAAAAATCAACAAATACTAATTTTTATAACGATCAAGAAACTAAAGCAAAAACTGAAAATAAAGCATTTCAAGATCTTTTTAATTTTAATGAGAATTTTAATAAAACATCATTTTTTCCATCTGATATTGAAAACAAACTTCAAGAATTTGCAGGTTTAAAAATTAAAGATGAAAAAATTAAATTTAACATTATTAATACTGTACCAAATGATGAAGCAGGAACATTAAAATTATTTATTAATTTTGGTGAATCAGAAAATGTTAAATCATTTGATATTTCTGGATTTAAACAAAAACAAAACAATAATTTTATAGTTCCACAAACATCTGCATCAAAAAATGACTTTTTAAATTATTTATCTAAAAATAATGAAGAAAGATTTGACTATGATTATGAAAAAGCACGTGATTTATTATCACGTGCTGGATTTGGTGGAAGAGTTCAAAATTCACAAGCAAATATTGATAAATATAATGCAATTGCAAAAAAATTAAAATTACCTTCATATAATGAAGCAGATAGTTTTGGTATGTCAATGCCACAATATGATTCAAATGGTAATTTTACAGGTTTATCAGTTAGAACTTCTGGTGCTGGCGTATTACGTTCTTGGTTTGATTGATATCCAAGAGCAGTTGGTAAAACTGGAGACGAGTTAGAAAAAGCTAAAGCACAAGATGTTGGTGTTGCAAGATTTATTACAAATGAAACATATAGTAACATTGCCTTACAAACTTTTAGTGCAGGATTTAGTTGATTCCAATTTTCAGCAGATACAAATGAACAAAAAATCCTTGAAGAAGTTTTTAAAGATGATCAAGATTTAAATATATTAATTAACAAAATTAAAGATGAAGAACAAAAACAAGATTTTATAAGACAATACAAGGGTAATGAACAAAATGATCAAATTAAAAATATCATTATCCCTAAAATATATGAACAATTAACAAAAGATTATGATCCTTCTGAATCCGAAAATATTAAAGAAGACTATTGAAAAAATCAACAACAAAAGATTATACAAAGAGCAAAAGCAAGAACAGATTTAAAAGATTCTACAAAACATGCTGTTGAAGCCGCTGTGAAAAAAACATATGATTTTGTTAGATTCCAGTCTCAAAGTAGAGCACAAAGTAATGAACGTGGTACTGCTTGAATTTTAGACTATCAATTAGAAGATGGTAAATCATATCCAACAAAATGATATTTTGGAACAAATTACCATGTTGTTGATGGTAAAACACCTGATAAATTACAAGGGTTTAGCCTAGATAGATTAAACAAAGATTATCCATCAGTTTTAAATGTCTTAAAAACAACAACATATGAAGATAAGATTGATAAAATTTCTATATCTCCTAAAGCATTCAGAAGAATTTATGATGCAGTAGACGTATTTACATGAGACCCTAAAGAATATTTAATTGATAAAAAGGATGAAAGAAAAGAATTTGTAGACTTTGCTGTGTTTGAGGTTGATTTTACAAAAGTTGATCCAAAAGATTATAATTTTAAAGGGATTTCTGGACCAGAAGAATTTGCTAAATTTGTAACAAATGATTATGCTAATCTTGCAGAAAATAAAAAATTAAAACCTGCAAGTAAGGATTATTTAAGCAGTTTTGAAGATATAAATGCACCAGTTTCAAAAGAAGATTCAAGATACAATGCTTCCAAACCTCTTTCACAATATGATAATTTATATATCTTAGGATATCCAATTTCAAGAACCCCCGGAGGACAAGGTCAAGCTGATTTCTTCTTATACATAGATGAAAATCAAGCAGCACAAAATGCTGATCAAATTAAAAGTGCAGAACATTCATATAGTTTATGAACAAATGCTGATCACAGGGATTACAATTTAAATCCTTCAAGTATTTCACAAGAAAAGAAAGAAAGACTAAATCGTGGAAACTGATTGAGTTCAAATCTTACATTAAGAACTTTCAAAGACAAGCCAGGTGTTATAGATAGATTTTTATCACAACCTGCTGTTGCTGATAAATTATACATTTCATCAGAAACCGGGCAAGAATATTACTATTCTGGTCTTGGTTATGTATTCAAAAGCTTTGCACCGGGTGGTGGTAGTTCAGGTAGTTCGGTAAGAAATCAAAATAATGAAGTAGTTGGTGTTAATGATAGTCATTATTATTACGCATTAACAAATACTGGTTCTGGTTTAAGAAGTCAAGGATTTAATTTTGAAGGTCTTTATGGAGGATATAATTTACCACAATATGATTTAATTTATGGTGGTGGTAAAGACCAAAAAACTTCTTATAGACAAAAATTAAAAGAATTAGGTATAACAAAAACTTATTTATTCCCTAATGGTGTAGAAGAAAATAATATCCCTGAATCTCACAGATTTTCAAAAAATACTTAGTTTTAAACTAAGTATTTTTCTGCGTTTTATCGGAAACACAGGAAAAATAAATTAAATTATATATTTTTACATATCAAAAAAATAAATAATAAAAAATAAATAATTTAAAAATCTATTATGAAATTGATATTCATAATAGATTTTATTAATAATTATTCTAAAATTTCATATTCAAATTTTATATTGTCATTAGTGAATTTATCAAGAATTACAAAATAATTTTTAGTTTGGTGTAAGAATGCATTAGTACCTGCCGACATAAAACCTGGATCACTAAATTTAAAATTCATTTTTATAATTTCATTATTTTGTGAAAACGAAACAATATTTCATCCACTATATTTTTTATAACCATAAAATTCTGAATATAATTGAAATAAATTGGGAATAAAAATAAGAGTTTTTTGATCAAAATTAATATTTTTCAATTCATCAATAAGTTTACTATCTTTAAAAGTTTTTACATCATAATCAAAAGAATCCAAAACTTTTTGTAATTCATCAGAAGAGTTAATAGTTTTTCATGTATTAACATTTATTTTAAACTTTCAGTAATTTATTATACTAACGCACTTTTACTTTTTAAAAGTGCGTTTTTTACCAAAAATTTATAAAAAAAATATTTTTTTATTTTGTTTTTTAAAATAATTTAGTATAATACTTATACTAATAAAAAAAGGACATTTTATGATAGAATTTAAACTTTCAGTAAATTTTATACTAAATAAAAAAAATTAAGAAATTTTTTCGTTTATAGATATTATGAAACTATATAATTCATCAGAAGAAATATTCAAATTTTTGAGTATTTCTTTTTGTTTTGCAGTTAGAGAATTTTTTCTTATATATTTTTCATCAAATTTTGAAACCTCAATTTTTGATAATTCATCTATTATTGAATTAAATGTTAAACTTGATTTATTTTTTAATAAATCAGAACAATGAAACTTAATAAAACTTTTAAC
>NZ_JHWE01000049.1 GCF_000622205.1 Mycoplasma leonicaptivi ATCC 49890 | reverse complement strand
ATACACTCAGATCATGGTTATCAGTATTCTTCACAAGAGTATAAAAAATTAGTTGATAAAATTAATGGAAAAATTTCAATGTCTAGAGTTGGTAATTCCTTAGATAATAGAGAAGTTGAATATTTCTTTTCGATATTAAAAACAGAATGTTTATATTTAAACAAAATAAAGGAAATGACTTTTAAAGAATTAAAATCATTAATTGAATCGTTTATTGTAAAATATAATAATGAAAGATTTCAATCAAATCTTAATTGAAAAACACCTCAAGAAACTTGAAGTGCTTTAAAATTATAATTGTTTCAAATCTGTGTCCCTGTTTACAAACCAAAATGATCCTAAATTTAAATCATCAGAACATATTGCTAAATGACTTGATCTATCCAAAGATGATAAAATAAAAGTATCTTTAAAAGGTAGGTATATTAAAAAAGACCAATTCTTTACAGCTTACACTTCAAGTTTTCCAGGTAGCACAACTAACAGAACAAAAGGCAACATTCAATTAAGACACAATTATCTTTCAGGTTTTGCATGAGATAATTTTGGAGGACATAACTTAGGTCGTACTGATCAAATTTATTTCAGAGGTTCTTTTAAAGATAATAGCATAGAAGATAAACACAATTTTCAAGGTGGTTCATCTGGTACTGGATTATATGATGATGAAGGGAACTTTTTATCAATTCATGCTGGTAAAGTTGGTGATGGTGGAAATGGTTCATACCTACTAAACTCACAAAGAATGAACTTTATGGGTGAATTAAATGATTATAATGATAAATCATTTGCACATATGATACAAAGAAAAAATCGTTTATGACCAAGTAAATATGAAATGTTAACTATTTTTACAGAATTTAAGAAACCGTTTGAAAAATAAATTTAACACCTATTCATTTAGGTGTTTTTGATTTAAAATTATTAAAGGAGAAAATATGTCAAAATTAAGAAAAAAATATAAGTTATTATTAATTAGTTCTTCTGTTCTTTTAACAACTGTTCTAACTTCATGTAATCAACCTTCTAAATCATCAAATAATAAAAAAGTTGTTAAATTAGATTTTGCTAATGTTTCATTGGTTTCAAAAGATGCTAACAAACTTTCTTTTAAAATTTCAACAAGATCAATTTTAAAAGAAGGTGATATTAAAAATTTTGAAATTAAACTCAATAATATATTACCTAGTGCAATAAATATAGATCAAAATGTTGTTTTAGTAGAATTTAATAACTTAAATCAAAATGATAAATATAAATTTAATATCATAAAGATATTAAATTATGTTTATGATCTTGATAATGCAAATAATTTGTTTGCTTTTAATACAGAAAATAATCAACTTAAAATTACTAATATTAATTTTAATAAACCAATAGAAAATTCAATAGTGATGACTGGTATATATTCAGAAAAAGATTCAAAAGATAATATTATTGTCGAATATGGTTATGAGAATAACTTTATTACAAAAAAATATCTATTAATGAAGCATCATCAAATGGTATATTATTTGATAATCTTCAATATGATAAAAAATATATTATTAATAGTATAAAACTTGAAAAAACAGGTGAGTCAATAGAATTAAATACACCTAAACCAAGTTTTATTATTCAAAAAACAAGTCAAGCTATTTTAAATAATCAAAAAAGCGACATTCAAGACTTAAATATACAAAATATATCACAAAACGGTGCACAAATTAGTTTTGATATAAATCAAAACAGTAACAAAAATTACACTATTGAATTATTAAACATCACTAATAATACAACTCTTCAAAATTCTAATTTTACAAAACAAGGAAATAAAATTATTTTTAATTTAATATTAAATCCCAGTACAGAATATAAAGTTTCAAAAATATATGAAGATAATCAACTTTTAGATATTTCACAATTTGCAAATCAGACTAATTTTAAGACTTTAATTGAAAATAATAATTTAGATACTAATTCTTCTGTTGATTCAAACCAAGGTGGTATAGATAATAATAGACAAGATACTTCACAAGAACCCAAAATTATTCAAATTACAAATAATAATATATTTTCAAATATTACAAATAATTCTGCATCTCTAAACCTTGAATTAAACATAACAAGTATTAATAATGTTTTAATTAACTATCAAACCACCCAAAATAATTACCAAATAAGCGATGGATTTTCAATTACTAATAATCAAGTTCATTATAATTTAACTAATTTAAATTCTAATACCAATTATAGAGTTACAAGTATTTCAATTAATAATCAAAATATTGATATTTCACATCTTAATAAAGAATTTAGAACAAATGAAAATATTATAAATAATAATGCTATTAATTACTCACTAATGGATAGTTTTACTAACTATGATAAATTTATTGCAAAATTTAAACTACAAACAAACTTAAATATATCTCATATTAAAAAAATAGATGTAAATAATAAAAAAGGGTTGTTATTTGAATTTGATACATTATCAAATTCAAAATATAAGGATTTTATTTTTACATATAATGGAAAAGAATATAAACAAAAGTACGATGGTAATTCTAAATATTTTATAGTTGAAGTTGATAACAATGATTCAACTTCTATTTCTAATATAAAATATAATAATCAAATCCTTAATTTTTCTGGTTCAATTGAAAATAGTACAAAAACTCAAAATTCACAAAACAATTCTATTGCTTCTGTTTCAATAGTTGGTTCTGATATTGTTATATTTGCGGGTGGTTCTTTAACTCCAAACAACAAATATTTAATTACTTTTAAACCTGATATTAATAGTTATAGAAGTGATATAACACTTGAAGGTATTGTTGAAAATAACACTATAAAAATAACTAATGCACTTGATAAAATAGATCATAGTTTTGATAAATATTTCTTAACAGCTTTATATGATTTACAAACACAAAAAACTTGAACTGTTAATGAAAATTTAGCAATCAATCTTTCAAATTCTCAATTAAACTTAAATATTACAAAAATACAGTTTGCAAAAGATCCAAATAAATATAATACTTTTTTAGGTTCTATTAATGTTAATTTAAATGATAGTGATTTAAAACAACTAAAAGAAAAATACTTCAAATTATCATTCGTAGACGAACTACAAGCAAATTTACCACCCGACAACTCTACTCAACAAGCGACATATAACAGGTCTACTGGTTTTGATTGAGAACCAAGAAAAGAACGTATTGAAAATAATAAATATATTTATTTAAATTTTGATGAATTAAAATCATTTGAATTTAAAAATTTAACCCCTGGAATTAAATGAAAACTGCGCAAAGTAGAAATAGTTCATAAACATAATTTACGTACTGTCAAAGATTTTCCAATTGAAAACATTCAACAATTTGGCAATAATATTTTTAATGAAAATATTAAGCAACAAGATATTACATTTACCGATGCACTTGGTACTTCATTTACAACACGTCAAAACCATGATTCAAATATAACCTCGACTAGCGAAATGTTTGCAAAACAAAATGAAGGTGATTATAAACTTGTAAATGAAAATGGCACCGCAGATTTCAACTACACAAACTACTTAAATTTAAACAAATTTTATTTAAAAGAACTACAAAAAAAATATCACCTATTTCAAGAAGGTGAATATGGATATCCTAAAACATCTAAATATGGAACTATTAATTATAGTTTAGGTAATGTAGACTATAATTATGGAACAATTGTAGAAAACTATGCACAAAAAGAGTTTGAAGAATCTGCTGATAAAACTACTTTTACAATTAAAAAGAAATTACAAAATTTCCAAAACTTAGACGAAAACAAAGAAGCAATTATAAACTTTAACTTCTTTGCTTCTCCTAATAATATTAATCTTAGTTACTGAACCAACAATCAAAATGCATATGGTATATCATTTTCTTATAATAAATTAAAATCTGCACCAAATCAAACTTTAGATAATGTTAAAATTGATTTTATTCAAAACTGAGAAGAGTTATATAAAGCACTTTATTTAGGATTTGAAAATAATCCACAAGCAAAACCTACATTATCTGATTCACAATTAGAAGAATTAATCAACCAAAGACTTAAAGCAAAAGTTTCAATTGTTAATCAAGAACTTATTATTGAAATAAAAGCAAGAGAGGGTGTTATAAATAAAGATATTTATATGCATAATCTTTCACAAGAAGTATCAACATTTGTTGAGAAAGCACAAAATTATACTTCAATTATGTATTTAGAAGATTCAATAAAACCTTTTAAATATGTTAATGAAATCCAACAAAAATCTAATTATTTAAGATTAGATGGATTCTTATTTGAGAGAAAAAATAATTTTAAATCTATTAACCATGAAGAACAAATAAATTTTGATGCAATGGAATGAAGAACAACATCACATTTACAAAACGATGAAGTATTTAGCGATGTTATCAAACGTTCCTTTGGTGCTAACTCAGGTACATATTGATTAATTGGCAAAGTTAAACCGAGCGATCCTAATAATTATGAATTTTACGTTGCAACAAATAGACATGTTCCAAGTTCAGCATATGAAGCTGTTATCGCACCAAAAGAACATACTACAAAAGAAGATGTTTCAACATATTCTACACAAAGGAATGCATACAGTTTGCAAACAGAGCAAGTATGAGAAGCAACGGGTCAATTTAAAATTGATGGTACACCTGTCACTGGTACAAATGCTACAAAGCGTTCTGAAGCTGACTTAAAAATTATTAAAATTAATATCCAAAGCGTTATAAACAGCACGAACAATTACTCTGATAGAACTAAAATTGCAGAGCATATTAGACAATGAATGACGATAAAACCAGTAAAAATATCTAAAAAAGGTAGATATATTAAAGGACAATCTTTTGTCTCATTATACACTTCCACTTTCCCTGGCGCAAGAAATCAAGGAGCAAGAAATATTCAGGCAAGATTTAATTATTTTGCAGGAACAACAAATGAAGGAACCGATGCTGATAAGGGAAGAACAGATATTTATAGAGTGATGAGAAAATTTAAAGATTCTAAGGCAGGAGATAATAACCAGTTAGGTAGTGGTTCATCTGGTAGTGGCGTTTTTGATGATGAGGGAAATATTTATGGAATTCACATTGGTTTGGGTGGTTTATTTTCTGGTGGTTTTATAATTAATTCACAACGTATGAATTTTTTAGGTGAATTAAATGATTATAATGAAAAATCATTTGCATATGAATTACAAAGAAAAAATCGTTTATGACCTTCAAAATATGAAATACCTGACATTTTTACAGAGTTTGAAAAACCTTTTACTAAGGAATAATTAAATTAATAATATTAACAAATAGGATAAATATGACAACATTTTACATATATTTTATAAGTTCTTTGATTATCATTGCTCTTGCAATGTTTATGTTGGTTTTTTTACTTGCAAAAACATATTTTGGAAAGTGAAAAATTTTTAAAATATTAGTAAAAAGATTTAGTAAAAGACATCAAAAAAACAGAAGTTTCAAAATTATTCGAACAAGGTTTACAATACTTTGAAAAATGTGCAAAAAAAGATATGCTTTGATGAAGAGGTACCAGCAGTATATTTAGTACTCTTTTTTCAATAATAATAATTATACCAATGCTTTTATTTGATTTTAAATTCGACGATCCTGAGTATCAGATGTCTTTTTGACTAAATATTGCTACCTTAATATGTTTAATGATTTATAATCTACTCTTTGCTCCTTCATTTATTACACTAAAGAGATTTTTAAGTTTTATTAATAAGAAAAATGAACTTTTTGATTTTAATGAAATAAATATTAAAGTTGTTAATGATTATCTTTTGCCAGATCAAAAATATTTCAATAAATTTAGTATTAAAAATTCTTTAATTAATACTAGAATTAGTACTAAAAACATAATAAGGATTTTTGGTAAAGAAAAAGGTTTTATTGTCTTTCATATGCTTATAACCGATATTGCATCTGATAATCATTTTTCTAAAGAATACCAAGAATATTTATTAAAAAATTATGCAAGATTTAATAATACATAATTTTAAGTGGTATGGTAAATATCAAACATGAATTTCTTTCTTAATTTCTTTAATTTACTAATATTTACAACAACATTTTTTCAAATTGTTACAATTGTTTTTTGTCATTTATGAAGCAGAAAACATTTAATTCATATTGACGTACTAATGAATCGCTTTAAAAAACTTAAAAAAGTGATCACTGTTAATGTTTTACTTAAAAAATCTTTCGATATCACAAAATCCAAAGCTATTTTTGGTTTAAGAATGCTTAGGATAATGATTATTATCGCTTTTATATCAACAAATATTGTAGAAATTTTAAATATTTTTGAGTTAAAAGATACACAAAGACTTGCAAATGATGTTTTTTTGAATACATATTTTATTATGTGCTTTTGCAAATATAGTTTATTTAGTTGTTTATTTAAAATACAGAGCATTTATACTAAAAAATATTATCAAATATATCAAAAATAAAGATGAAAACTTTATTTTTGTTGAAAATGATTGATGTATTAATACAAAAATAGATAATTCAATAGAATACTCAGATAATAAATCTGAGGAGTTTATAGAAACATATAGAAATGACAAAACCTTTAAAAAGTTAATACATAAGATACAAAAAAGATATGATAAGGATGAATGTTTAGCAATCCTCTATATGTATGTTGTAAATCTTTCTGATGATAATATGTTTACAGTCTCAAATAAAAATTTTCTTATTAATGAATTTTGAGACTATAAAACTACCCGAGTTTCTCACTTTTGGGCATAAAAAATGCATTTTTTATCAATTCAAAAAGACTTACCTAATATATGTATATATATATATATATATATTAGGTATTTTTATAAAAATTCTTTAAAAAATTAGTTATTATTAGTTATTATTTTGATATAATATTAAGTATGAACGAAAAGAAAAATTTAATGCTTTTTAATTCAGGCGGAAGTAAAAAGGGAGCAATTTATAAATATGTAGGTTGAAGTAATGGTTTTGGAAAGAATGCAACCAAGTGATTTAGCATGGGGAACCAAGAAAAGTTGATTGCAATAAATCCTAATGCAATTGAAATCATTAAAGATACACTAAAAACCTTTACAAATCAAGATAAACCAGAAACTATAAAAACAGCATTATTTCACGC
>NZ_JHWE01000048.1 GCF_000622205.1 Mycoplasma leonicaptivi ATCC 49890 | reverse complement strand
AAAAAACAAAATAAAAAAATATTTTTTTTATAAATTTTTGGTAAAAAACGCACTTTTAAAAAGTAAAAGTGCGTTAGTATAATAAATTACTGAAAGTTTAAAATACAAGCATTTATTAAAAATATATAGCAAATTTTAATTAAAAAAATGTTTAGGCCTACACAGTAGGTCTAAACATTTTTATTTATTTACAACTGGGAAACTCAGGAAAAACTTGTAGTTTCATTAATCTTACTGTTGTTATTAAAGTTGATGCTTTATTATTAGTATCCAAATCTTTTAAAATACAATTTAAAAGATTTTGTAATTTATCAAAATTTGGTGGTATGTATAGACTACCCTTAATTCTGATATTTACTTCTCTTATTTTACCAGGAACAAATTTAGAATTTGATTCCATTACATATGAATGCAGTTTTAACAAAATAGATTTTAAATTTTGTTTTAAATCTATTTTGTTATCCAAAATATCATTAATAGTTTGTTTTAAAAATTGTATAGCATTATTAATGTTTTTAACAAATCAGATTTGATTTAATGAATATTGTTCAAGATTATTATTTACATCATTTGTATTTAATAAAGATAAAATACTTGATGTTTGTACATAATCTATTTCAACACCTTCACCATTTGTAATTTCTACTATTAATGTTTGCAATGATTTATCAAATAAACTTAATATATTTTGTTTGTTATCTTGATTCATAATACCTCTAAATATTATTTCTTTAATCGAATATATGCAGTTTGAGCAATCATTGCTCCATTATCAGTAGAATATTTTAAAGATGGAATAATAGTATTTTTATGTAGTTTTAAAAACTCTTTTCTTAGTTCAGTATTTGCACTAACGCCACCGCCTAAGACAAGTGTTGCTACATTATATTTTTGTAATGCTAATTTTGTTTTATCAATTAAATATTCAACTGCTGTTTTTTGAAAACTACAAGCTAGTTGTATTTTATCAACTTCAACATTTTTCATTTGATTTTGATTTAAATAGTTTAAAACTTGTGTTTTTAAACCACTAAAAGAAAAATCTAATTCTTGTTCTGTTTTTGGTTTACTAAACTTAATATATTCTCAATTGTATTGTTTAGATAAATTATCAATAATTGGTCCACCAGGAAATCCTAATCCTATCCTTGAACTTACTTTATCAAATGCTTCACCTACTGCATCATCTAATGTTTCACCTACTATTTCTAAATTAAAAATATCTTTTGCATATATTAATTGAGTATGTCCGCCAGAAACTAACAAACATAAAGTAGGAAAGTCTATTTTTTCAGTAATAGTTGCTGAAAAAAAATGACCATCTAAATGATCGATTGGGATTAAGGGTTTATTTAACGATAAAGATAAAGCACTTGCAAACAAAAATCCTATTTGTAAAGAACCTATTAATCCTGGTTCTTTGGTGTAAGCAATATAATCCACAGTTGCTAAATCATATTTTTTTTGAATCAACTCTTGGATTATGGCAATATTTTTCACATGCTCTCTTGAAGCGAGTTCAGGTATGGTACCACCAAATTCTTTAAATATATCAATTTGAGATATTGACCACATATCTAATATTTGACCATTTTCTAAAAGTGCAATAGAAGTATCATCGTGCGAAGTTTCTATACCTAAGATTCTCATACTATCCTCCTATTTGCGGTTTTTTAATATAAAATGGTTCAATATCTAATAATTTATCTTCTTTTTTAAATATATTCTTATATTTAAAAAAGTTATCTATCATATTTTGATAATCAACAAAATTTAATGAATAATCATTATTTTCACACACATTAATTGCTTGATAAATATCATTAGTTTGTTGATATTCTAAAACATTCATTTGATACACTTTATTACCTTGTGCATCTAAATAAAACATCTCTTGATTTGGGTTTTGTGTTTTTAATATTTCAAGTGTATTTGTTGTTCATATCTCTTTTTTAAGCAACATTGCTATTGTTCTAAAAAATACAAGCGAAGCGCGAATACCAGTAAAAAATCCTGGTCCTAAATTAGTATAAAAACTTTTAATATCTTGTGTATCTAAATTATTGTTTTTTAATATTTGTTCAAATTTAATTGGGATTAAATCAACTTTTTTCTTATATCCAGTTAACAAGATTGAATCAATAACTTTAAAATTATCATCAAATAAAACTAAAACAAAATCTTTTGAAGATGTATCTAAAAAAATATTCATTATATATTTTCCTTTATAATAAAAGTATGGGAATTATCATTATTGAGGTTTGCGTTAATAATGATACTTGGTTTAATGTTTAAATTATGTAAGTTTGATCATTCAATTGCAACAATATTATCCTCAAAAAAATCTTCAAATTCACTTAAATCACCTTTAAAGTTATACAAATCAATATGTATTAATCCATTATATGTTTTCATATAATTAAAACTTGGCGAGGTAATTTTTTCCTGAATACCAAGTTTTTTAGCTAAGTGTTTAACAAACGTTGTTTTACCTGATCCTAAATCGCCAGAAAGTAATACAATTTTATGATTTTTGATTTTTTCAAATCAAAAATCAATAACTTCTTTTAATTCATTTTCATTATTTAAATTATATGATTTCTGAAACATATTTTGCAATTAAATCCTTTATTTCTGTGTTTGTTTTGATTATAACAATGGCTTGCGGACCTGTATGGATTGAAATTACATTAGGAATAGGTAAAACAATTGGTTCAATATTGTATTGTTTTTTAACATATTCAATTAAAGAGAACATATCCTCATTTTTCTCACCAAGAAAAATAAGTTTATCTTCTTTATTTTTAATTTTTGAATCCACAACATTAATTAGACTTTTATCAAAAACTCTTCCTTTTCCTTCTTTATCAAGGATTCCATTAGAAAACTTAATAAGTGGTACAACTTTTAAAAGTTTTGCAATAATATTAGCTGCTGGTGATAACCTACCACCTCTAACAAGATAATCATTAAATTTAGGCAACAAAGTAATACTTAATTCATCTTCATTTCAAACACAAGCATTTTTAAATGCTTCTTCAAATCCTAATTTTTGATAATCATTAATAAATTTTTGCACTCTTACTAAGATAGTTACAGCAATATCAACTGAATCTACAATATAAACATTGTTTAAATCCTTAGCAATACTGTCTAGCATTGAAAACTGACTTGATAATTTTGATGAAATTGGAAACACAACTACTTTTTGGTATTCATTTGCTAAAGAAGTTAATAAATCACTAGCATAACCTAAATTAGTTGCAGAAGTTTTAGCAACTTTTGTGTTCAAACTAAAGTGATTAAAAAAGTTATCATAGGTCAAATCTATACCATCGTTATAGATTTGGCCTTCTAATTCAATTTGCAAAGGTAAAAAATATAGACCAAGTTTATTTGCTTGCTCTTTTGTTAATCCTGATGATGAATCTACTACAATTGCTATATCTTTCATATTTTGTATTATATCAATTTTAATATAATTTAATTATAATTATTTTGTATAATAGAATTATGATTTTAGTTAATAACTTAGATAAAATGTTTAAAAATACTTCAATTATTTATGTGGATTGTGAAGTAAAAATTGTTGAAAAAATTGAACAAAATGATTTAGTATTTTTTGTAGATCAAAACAAAAATATTCACAGTATTAATGTTTTGGATAATGCAAAATATCAAATAAAAAATGATAAAAAATTTTATAGTGAAAAAGTTGAAAATTTAACAGAATTATTAAATGTAGTTCAATGCTTAAATTTAAACTTAAATGTTAAAAAAATGTTTGTTTATGGTGAAATTTTAGATAGACAAAATCATCCAAGTAGTGACAAGTTGTTTGTATTATCTGTAAAAATTGCAGATAATACAAATGTACAAATTGTAACTAATACTCTGGATTCACAAATAGGTAAAACATTAGTTGTTGGTCTACCTGGTGCAACAACATTTGCTGGTCTTGAAATCTTACCTAATCAACTTTTAAATGTTGATAGTTATGGTATGTTGTGTGGTTATCAAACATTAGGTATTAATAAAGAAGGATTAATTTTTAGTGATAATAACAAAGTAGGAGAGGAATTTGTAATTTAAATGCACATAATACAAGAATTAAAACTCAGAGGTCTTTTAAAAGACATTAGTGATACAAATAAAATTTTATTCTTACCTTGGGGATCAAAAGTTTATGCTGGTTTTGATCCAACAGCTGAAAGTTTACACTTAGGTAATTACATCATAATTGCAACATTACTACGTTTTAAAAAATATGGTTTTAATCCTGTTGCTTTAATTGGTGGGGCCACTGGTATGATCGGTGATCCTTCTTTTAAGGATTCTGAAAGACAACTTTTAGATAATCAAACTGTTATTAAAAACAAAAATAAAATCAGAGAACAATTAGAAAACTTTGGTTTAGAAGTAATTGATAATTATGATTTTTATAAAAATATGTCAGTGCTTGAATTTTTACGTGATGCTGGAAAACTAGTTAATATTTCATATATGTTATCAAAAGATTCAGTAAGTTCAAGAATAGAAAAAGGTTTAAGTTTTACAGAGTTTAGTTATCAATTAATTCAAGGATGAGACTTTTATAAATTATATAAAGAACACGAAGTAAAAATTCAAGTTGGTGGTTCAGATCAATGAGGAAATCTTACTACTGGTTTACAAATAATAAATAAACAAGTAGGTGAACAACATAACGCTAGTGCAATAACTATTTCTCTATTAACTGATAGTAATGGTAATAAATTTGGTAAATCAACAGGTGGTGGTAATTTATGACTTAATTCTAGACCTTATGACTTATATCAATTTTTACTTAATCAAAATGATTCAGAAATAGATAAATTATTTAAGTTTTTAACATTTCTTGAATTAGATGAAATTCAAGAAATTGTACAAAAACACCAATTACAACCTTCATTAAAACTAGGACAAGAAAGACTTGCTTATGAAGTAATCAGAGATATTTTTGGAGAAAACGAAGCTATTAAGTCTAAAACTATTAGTGAATTATTATTTAATAAAAATATTGATTTATCTTCAATTTCAGTACAAAAAATTGAATCAATAGAAGGTCAAATACCAACAGTTCAACTTAACAAGAATCAAAATCTTGTTAATCAATTAATTGAATTAAAAATAATTAACTCTAAAAGAGAAGTAAGAGAACTTATACAAAAAAACGCTTTTAAAGTTAATTTAAAAGCAATTACCGAAGACTTTGTTGTTAAATCAGAATATTTTGATAATAAATTTGCTTTACTTCACTTAGGTAAGAAAAAAGTTTTTCTTGTTAAGATTGTTTAGTTAATTGGCATCTCCATTTTGAGATGCTTTTTTCAAGCTATGTTAAATGGTTAAATTTTGAAATAAAAAACCTTTAATCTTGTAAAAAAGATTAAAGGTTTAAAAATTCTTATCTATTACCTTTTACTCTATTGTGTGTTTTACACAACATTTGACAGTTAGAGATATCTGTTGAACCACCTTTGCTCCATGCAGTTACGTGATCAGCATCCATATCTTTTAATGCTCATATTTTTTTATTATCAGAATTATTAGAAATAGCACATAGAGGACAATTTGATATATTTTGTTCTTTTGCTTGTTTTGTTTGTTGTGAATAAACAGTATCTTTTGTTTTTTGATCAAAAACTCTAATATTTAATAATTTTGGATCACTGCACCCGCCAAGAATATATTCAAAAATCCCTTTTTTATCATTAACCTGATAATCACTATTAAGATTTTCAACTTTTTCTCATACTTCATTTGGATTATAAGGATTTTTATAATATTTTAAATATAAATTACCTCAATCAATACCTTTCATATAACTATGTGGTTTCGTAAATACTGTTGTAACTCAATCTAAAACAGTATTAAAATATGTTTTAAGTTCATTAATATTATTATCATATCTATGTTTACTCATATATTCATCAATATTTCCTTGACTTACTCAATCAAGTGCTGTTTTTAAATAATCTTGTCTGTTTGCTGAACCATTTATGTACCATTGTCATTTGTTAATATGACTATTTTGTGAATTACTAAATTCTTCTTTTGCTAGTGTAACAAATGGTCCTGAATGAATAGCATTAGATAGTTCTTGTTCATTTAATGGAATACCTGAAATATTAATTGTTTTAAATCATTCTTTGATCTCTGATTCTTCACCTTCACAGATATAAATAGTTAATTTTGTATTTAATATTTTATCCTGAAGGTCTTTGGCCATACCACCAAAATATATAGGAATTTTATTATTATTTATAATAGCAAATTTATCTGTTAAAAATCTACCAATACTTGTGATTCTCTGCTGTCCATCTAAAACTTCATATTTATCTTCACCTTTAATTTTATTAAAATAAATCAAACCAAGCGGATATCCTTTTAGAATCGATTCGATAACAGCTACATCTTTTTTACCATCAGCATAAATATAATTTCTTTGATATTCAGGTTGAATAACTAATTTACCTGATAAACCAAATAATCCTTTTCCTTCATATTCATTGTAGACAAAACCATCAGTAATATCTTTAATAGTTAAATTTGTTTCTAATCTAGTTATCATTTTTGCCCCTGTGTTTAATCATTATTCTTGCGTATACTTTTTTATTATTAATTTTGCCTTTTATATTTAACTCTAGTATTTCAAATTGATCGGGATTATATTTATCTAAAAAAGTTATCGGAACACCCATTACACCCTCAAAATCATTTGGAATTGCATCTGTAAAAGGAACATCAATAGCATCATAATTATCATATTTTAAATATGTTTTACTTCCAAATTCTTCTAATTTTTTAATAAGTTTTTTATTATATTTTAAATTATTATCTATAGTAAGTAATGATAATGGTTGATGTCTTTTACCGTGTTCTAAATTAGAATACCACCTGACCCCTTTTACTCTTATATATTTATTTCCTTTTTCATCTATTCTAAACCCCGAAGCATTTAAATCGTAATCATCAGGAACTCTAAATTCTCTATCCCCACTTGTTATACTTGGACCTAATCATAATTTATTTTCTTTTATATTTCGAAATGTTTCTTTGTAAGAAACAGCATTAATATTACCAATAATTAAAAACTTTTTGTTCGCTTCTATAATTCAATTTAAAAACTCTTTAAATAATGAAAATGGAGGATTAGTAATTTAAACTTTCAGTAATTTATTATACTAACGCACTTTTACTTTTTAAAAGTGCGTTTTTTACCAAAAATTTATAAAAAAAATATTTTTTTATTTTGTTTTTTAAAATAATTTAGTATAATACTTATACTAATAAAAAAAGGACATTTTATGATAGAAAAATTTAAAAAAGTTTTAATACCAACTGGCGCAAAAATAAGTAAAAGAAAAAACGC
>NZ_JHWE01000047.1 GCF_000622205.1 Mycoplasma leonicaptivi ATCC 49890 | reverse complement strand
ATTGCAACTGGATATGTGGCAGCAAAAGCATTTAAATTAACATAGTCATCAATGACATATGTTTGATTTGAAACTTGTGTTAAGTTTAAGTTTTTTCAGTTATGAATAAATTGAACAACTTCTTTTTCTTTTTGATTCAATTGTCTATTATTAAATTGTCAGTTATTTTCTTGATTAATCGGGAATTTTTCAAAAAAGAAACTAAAATCTGCAATAGCATAAACTAAATCTGCTCTGCGAGATTCTATTTTTTCAGGTTGATTACCTTGATTATCTTTAAAATTAGACATTGTTGGAAATAATCTTTCATTATTAAAATTATTAATTGGTTCAAGTGGAATTTCTATTTCACCAAAATTAAGGTTATTTTCTTGTAATATAGGATAAGTTTTATCAGAGGAATATTTATCTTTTGATGTTAAAACAGGTATTTTAATATCAACATGTTCCATTTTTCTTTGTACTCATGGATTTGTATTACTTTTGTAATCAACACGCTTATAACCATCGAAAACGTGTTGATTTGTTGTTACAAAGAAACGATAATCATTATCATCAGAAGGTTTTACTTTTCCTAGTACTGTTCAAGAAGATCCATCAGTTCTGAAAGCAAAACTACGTTTTCTTAGGTCTTTAATACCTTTTTGATTATCAACATCAAATAGCCTTGTTGCATTAGATTTAGTTTTTTGCAATTTAGAATAAAGAGTAAAGAGTTTATCCGGATCAAATTCACTAAGTGATGGATTAAAATTAGAATCATCATATTCTGAACGCTGCTTATAGCTTACAACTTCTTCAGGGTTTACAATTTTTGTATTGTTATATTCAGACTCGCTAAAACTAATATTTACACCTGGTTTATTTTTTCAAAAAAGATAAAATTGATTATTACCAATAAATGCTGAATTATAAAGAGATAAATTATGATCGGGTTTAAAGTTGAAAATTTTTGTATTTTGTTCATCTTTTGCAATAATTTCAAATTTTAATTTTTGGTTTCCTAATGATAGTTTAAATCTAAACATTGAATTTAAAATTTTATGATAAAGATTTTGCGTTTCAAAATCATCTGCACCATGCACTACATTAAACACTGAGTTGTCTATAACTTTTTGTTCTTTTATTAATTTATAAGATACTGAAACCATAACTATATTTCTTGTAGATGCACCTTGTCCATAATCTGTTAAAACTTTATGAGTGGGATCAAATTCAAACATAAAGTTAAATAATACATCTTCATCATTTATTTGTTCTAGGTTTTTATATCTAGATAAATCTTTTGTCATAGATACAACTGTATGTTCTGGATTAAAGTCAAATCTTTTGCTACTTAATAATTCTCTACCAACAAGGCTTTTTAATTCTACTTCTTGGTTATTTTCATCAATCATTTTAAAATGTTTTAGTACATCATTTGATGATTTAGAATTTCTATAATACATTTCATATTTATAGTTTATTAACGAATAAAAATTTTGAATAGAATATGGTATCGAATTTTTTGTTTCGTTTGATAATGCTATGTTTCTTAAATCTGTTGTTGTAAGATTTGTTTTATTGGTAATTAAATCTTTATTTTGAACACTAAAATCGTTTTGTGTATTTTTATCTAATATTTCATTATATAAATCATAATTGAAGTATTTAACAAAAGATAAATCAGAATTTCTTGGTAAGTCAATACCTCTAAAATATAAATCTTTGCTATAAGGTTCTACAACGTGTAATTCTTTTAAAGTATATTTAACCCTATCCATAAAACCAGATAAAATAAATTTATTTAGTTTTTCAAAAGGAACATAAACGCTTGGTTTTTTAACATAATAATTATTGTAATATGCTGCATTATCATCTCTGTCTATTTCCGCTTCAAAAATAAATTCAAATCATTTATCTTTTAAATATTCTACTTTTTGTTCATCTAAATCAAGATTTGCACTAGCATATAATATTTTCTTATCATTATCACCAATAAATTTAATTTCTTTTAAATCAATATCATTAAATGGAAGTGGTTTACTAAAAAAATATTTATCATTTAGATCATAAACATTTAATTTTGAATCGTAAAAAGTGTGTGTTAGAACAAAGTTTTTGATATTTTTTTGCAATAAATCTGTTGAAAAACTTGCACTTGAACCAGAAATATTATTCAATGTAACAATTTTAGATCATGGTTGTAAAGGATTTGTTCCTTTTATTAAAATTTTAACTTCTGTATTTTGTTCAATTAGTTGACTAAAATTAATATTGACATTATTGTCAATAACGGTTATTCTTTCAATATCAATGTTTTTTGTTCCTTTTACATATGATTCATTAAATTGCTCATTTGAATATGTAAGTTTTTCATTTGAATCTATATATTTTTGATATGGAATTGAAAAATTAAGTTCAATATTTTTTTCTGAAATATTTAAAGCTGAGTCATAATATTTATTTCTCTGAGTAATGATTGAATAATCTTTTGTTTTAATAAAATCGCTTTTTGGTTTAGAGTTTAATTCATTTTCACTTTCATTATTTGTTGTTACAAATGCTTTTTCACTAACATTAGATAAATCTATTAATAAATCATTTATTGATAAATTATTAATATTATATTGTGTATTTTTTGTTAAACCAGAAACGGAAAACGAAACATAATTAGAGTTTTGTGTATATGCTGATGTTAAAAATTCTTTATCATTTAAAACTAGTTTAAATGTTTTTGGATTAGAATCAGAAAGTTGGTGTTGAGAGAAGTTGATTTTAATAAAAGCACTTGTGTTCATTATTTCACTAATTTCTATATTAGAAACACTAAAACTATCATTTTCTTTTTGTTGTGTTGTAAAATTCTTATTTTGATTTGTTAAATCTTGCTCTTTTGAATTAAATAAGATTTTACTTATTTTATAAGATGTATTTGGATTTAAATTTGTAATATTAAATATAACTGTATTACCAGAAAAAATAAATTGTGAAATTTTTACAACTGAATTATTAGAAGAATTTGTTAATTCAATTTCTATTTTATCTTCTGGATTAACATTAGTTTGAAATGATAAATTAATATCAATAGACTTTGATTTGATGTTATTAAATAAAATATTATTTAAATTATTATAATTATTATTTAATGAATGGTTATCTATTACTTTTGAATTTAAATTTTTATCATCTTCTTTTTCATCATCTGTTTTTAATGTTATAAAACTTATAGAGTTAGATTCATTTATAAAATCTTTATTAAGAACTTTATCAAAAACTCTTGTAATAGTATATTTAGTATTTGGTTTTAAATTATTTAAAATAACAATAGCTTTGTTATTCTTATAATCAATTTCAAAATCAGTATATTGTTGTAGATTTTCAAACTCTAAAATTAAATTTGGTTGATTATTTTTTAAATTACTGAATTTAATTTCAAAAATTGCAGAATCACTTTTTATATTTGTGAATTTAAAATCAATACTCTTATAAATTTTATTGCTATTATTTGCACATTTTGTTGCAATTAAAGGTAAAAATACAATAGAACTACTAATCAAAACAGTATTTAATATTTTCTTTTTAAAATTATGTTTCATAATTACCTCATTTTAATTAAATTTTAGAATATCCTTAAATATCATTAAAATAACATCTCTATGAGATGTTATTTGAACTTTCTGTGTTATTTGTATTTTTAAAAACATATTTTTCTGGTATTTCATTTGTACCATTTTTAAATAAGAAGGTCTTAATATTGGGTCTTAATTTTCCTAATTCTTCTCTAAATGATTTGTTTTGATCTTTACCACCTCCATAAACTAAATCATATTGAGGAATATTATAACCATTAAATAAATTATTAAGATCTTGTCCATTTGATCTAACAGCTAAACCGCTTGAAAGTTGTTGTGAGTTGTATGCAGTTGTTAAAAAACTTACTAATTCATTTCTTTGATTTCTTATAGAACTTCCAGAAGCACCACCTCCTGGTGAATAACCTTTATATAAATATGCTAGACCACTTTGGTAATATGTTTTATTGTCTTCATCCGATTTATAAGGTTCTCCTACAACTGGTGCATTTAAAAATCTATCAAATACACCTGGTTTGTCTTTAAATGTTCTTAAAACAATTGAGTGAGATAAATGACCACCTCTTTGTGTTCTTTTTAAAGATTCAGCATCACTAGGTTGTTGCTGTTTATAATAGTTATAATCTGCATTTGTTCAAAGTGAAAAAGTATTTTTTCTTGCGTTATAATCTGCTTCATCTTCATATTGATTTAATCAATCATCAACAAAACCTTTGCTTAATGATGCAGGATATGAAACAGCATATAATTGATCATAAGTTTCAAAATCTTTTTTATCTTTTTGTCTTTTAAGTATAGGAACATCAATTTTTTCATGCTCTGTTAAATAATCATAAGAAGCAATGGTTAGTTTTTGGTTATCTTCTAAATTTGCATAATTATTAGTTACAAGTTTTGCAAAATCAGCAGCATTTTTTTCTCCATATAATTCTGTTTCAGATAATTTAGAAAAATCAACTTCAAAAATTGCAAAATCTAAAAATTCTTTATTTGTTTCTGTTTTATCTGCACTATAAGTATTTGGGTCTCATTTGAAAAAATCACGTCCATCTATAACTCTTTTAAATGATTTACCTGGTAATGAAAACTTTTTAATTTTAGTTTCAAAAGCATTTGTTCTTAATGTACTAAAAATTGATGGATATTGTTTATCAAGTCTATTTAAACCAAAACCAGCAAGATTATTTTCATCAAACCCATCCACAACATGATAATTTGTTCCAAAATATCATTTTGTGGGATATGAACCATCTGTTGTTAATTCATAGTCTAAAATAAATGTTGTTCCAGATTTTACTTCTGTTCTTCTGCTTGATTCTGCTAAAGAATTAAAATCAGTTGCTTTTTCTATTTGTGCAAGCATACGTTTTTTAACTTCTTCTGAAACTGTTGTTGCAGCATTAACAGTTTGTTTTAATTTTTCTCTTTGATTTTTAACATAATCAGTATAAATAACAGCAGCAGCATCTTCATCACCGTTATTTTGTTTTTTAAGTTCATCAAAAATTTCTAGTCTATATTTTTCTCTAACCCCAAATGATTGATTAGGACGATTAAGTTTTTCTTTAAACTCTGCTTTTTTATTAGAGTCAGTTATTTTATCAACTAAAAGATTTAAATCTTCTGTATTTTGAAGTAATTTAGCAACTTCTATTTGTTCATTGTAGTTATCAGTATATCATCATTTAGTAAAATTACTTTGGAAGGTTTGCATTGCAATATTTGAATATTTATCATTTACAATTGTTCTTGCAAGACCAATGTTTTTATATTCATCTTTTTTATAATTATCTACTCAAGAATTTAATACACCTGATGGAGTTTTTTTAATGTTTAACCCAATAACTTGTCCTTGTTCATTAAGTTGTGGAACACTTCACCCTAATGAATTCATTGTGTCATAATCAGGTAAATTTAGTTCTTTGGCTTTTTTATTAAATTCATCTTTAAAAGAACTTGTTATATTTGTTTCTCTTGAGTATTTTTGATTTTTAATAGAATCAATTAATTTTGAGAGATCTTTATCATATTTTTCAATATTTGTTGAATCAAAATATTGTTTTTCTTCACTTTCTTTTGGTCTTGAATTAGGATTCCTGATAATGATTTCATTATCTTCTTTGAAATCTTTAAGAGTGAAAATTCTATTAATATCTGCTTCATCGTTAAAAGTAAAATATAAACTGATTTCGTTTTTATTAGAAGGATTTAATGAATAATTAACTAAATTAAATTTTAATCTTGGTTCTTTAGCTTTAATATCAACTCATTCTTCAAAATTATTAACAACTTCTTTTGCTGTTTTTGTTTTTATATCAACAAAAAATTTGTTTTTAACAGTAAATAATGCATCAAAATCCTTGTTTTTTAAATATTTTTCTGTCTCTTCACTATTTAAATAATTTATATTTGTTGGTGTTTCATTATTATTTGGTATTTGATTTTTACGAGATTCAACTTCGTTTGATGGATCTTTTTCAGGATTATTAGTTGTTTTATTTGTTTCTAAATCTTTTTGATCATCAACTCTTAATAAATCCTTGTTGTTAGTTTTAGTTGTATTTTCTTCATCTTTTTAGCAACTAGATGCAATCAACATTGGTGAAATTGATAATGTACCTAAAATTAAAAGTTTGATTTTTTTGAACTTTTTCATAAAACATCTCCTTTTATTAATATATTAATATTATATTATTTTTACAAGTTTTTAATTAATATTAATTTTTCATAAAACACCAGATTTTGTACCACATATTACTATTAAAATTTTTATGAATATTTTAAATAAAAAACCAAATATTTTTTATTTGGTTTTATCTTTATATTATTTACTTATTTTGTTGGTTTTCAAATAAACTCATGAATTGCTTTATCAAGAGCTTCTACTTGTTTGTCAGGTGTTAATCCGTAAAATCCTTTTGCAAGACCTGCTTCTCATCCACCATAAGAAGCATTTCCTCCAATTAAAACATAAGATTCTGCTCAATCTTCATTAGATTTTACAACATTACCTTGTGCGTCTTTTTCGTATTTAATTCCTTTAACATTAACATCAAAGTTTCCGAAAAGTTTTTTAGTATCTTCTAGTGTTTGATTTCTTTCACCATTTAATTTATGTGCTGATGAAATATCGTTAAAGTCATCAAAGTTATCACCAACTCTCATTACTGTTTTTAATGCAACAGAATTTCCGAAGTTTTTACCTTGTGTTGTTAAATCTCATTTTTTAGAGTTTACAAGATTCATTCTTTCTTCTTTTTCTGTTTTAACTCTTTTACCGTTTACATCTTTTTTAATTGCTGTTCATGGTTTTGCATTAGATAAATCCACACCTTGCATCCAGAATGTTCAATCAGCTAAATAATTAGCATTTAATCCTTCTGAAACTAAGTTTTCTCTTGTTGGTGCTAATTGATTTTCTTGTTCTCTGTTAGAGTTAAACATAACAACTCCACCGTTTTTTCAAACGTGATCAATAAATTCTAATGCTCCTGCAATTTTACGTGCTTGTTTATCTTGAACAAAAGCATCTCATAGTGCAGGTGTAAATGTTTTTTGGTTAGCAACTAGTCAGTTTTGGAATGAATAGTTGTTTAAAACTGTTTCATCAATATCCATAAATACAACAGGTATCGCTTTACCTTCTGTTGTGTTTTTAATTGTTACATTTCCTTGTGCGTCGACTACAACTTTATCTTTTTCAAAAACATTTGATTGATTGTTAACTAATTCATCAAATTGTTTCATTGCTGATGAATATAATGTATAAGACATAGCATCTTTTTCGGCAGAAACTGTATTTCAAATGTTAGCTAAGTATCTAACGCTTTCAACTACTGTTTG
>NZ_JHWE01000046.1 GCF_000622205.1 Mycoplasma leonicaptivi ATCC 49890 | reverse complement strand
TCTTTTCCAACAGAAGAATCCTTAATGAAATCAGTGTACTTTGCTATAACAAATCAACTACAAAAATGAGATAAAATAACTCCTAACTGAGGTCAAATATTAAGTCAATTATTAATAATTTTTAAAGAAAAATAAACATTTTATTACAAAGTTTTTTGTCTTACTTTTTTTCAAAAAAGTAAGGTCTCCCTTGATTGCAATCAAGGGACGGAAGGGTTAAAAACAACAAAAACCAAACAAAACAAAAAGCGGAAAATTAAGTTTCCGCATTTTTGCTTTTTGTTTGGTTTTTTGTTATAATTAGACCAGATTTGTGTTTTGCTATCGCAATTCTCTTATTATCAAAAAATAAGTTTATGAGAATTTACACAAAATATCGTACAGTCCCGTAAAAATGCTTTTTTGATTAATAAATTATAAAATTACAATATCATCAGAATTTTTAAATTCAACATTATAACCGGTGTTTTTTAGTTGATTATATAAATTGTTTTCACCTGGTGAAACATATATTTTAGTACTTGAACGATTAAATGTACCATCACTAAATGAAATAAGTGTATTTAAATTTGAAAGACCTTCGGAAGATAATTTATGTCCTGGAACTTTTGATTTAATATAAATATGTTTTGTTGTTGTTCCATTTGAAAAAGTTATTTTAGATCTTGGATCTCTAAATCCTGTGTCTAAAACTGTGCTAAATTGTGATAAATTCATATTTTCTGTATCAGTTTCTCAAATATCACTGTCATTATATAAAATAATTCTTGATAGTTTTCTTATGGCTGATTTACCAATATTTTTATCTCAGAAAATCATATTTTTTAAACCTTTTGCTTCTGGTATTCTTGATAAATCTAATCCCATTGGATATGAATTTCCAAGTGTTTCTCTATCAGGCTTGTTTCCTGCTCCTCAGCCGCCTTGAAAAATACGTTCATTATTTCTTGTGAAATAAGCCATTCTTAAACCATTATTAATTCTTACCATATCTTCTTCCGATACTCAATCTTTTTTATCAAAAACTAAGGTATCAAAAGTTATTCTTGTGAAAATTCTATCATATTTGCTGTAACTTGATGAAACATTGTAATCCATTGTATTTACTCAAGCAGTCTTTTTAAGTGCTCATGGATTGAAAGATCATTCATCAAGAAGTGAATTTAACGATGTATATAAACCTAATTCATCAATCTCTTTATCTTCAAGCTCAATTAATGATGAAGTGTTTAATGATTCAAAAAATAATTCAAGCAATGGTAACTTATCAGGTAAAGCTGCAAGTATTTCACGCATTTCTTGTATCGATGAAGTTCTACCAATATTTTTAATTTTATAACCTGTTATTTCTTCACCATTTTTATTTAACTCTTTAATTAAATTTAAAGTTTTTAAGTAACCTTCACGATTTGAAACATCAATACTTACAACTGTTCCTTTTTGTCTTTGTTGATCATCTGGATTATCTTCTTTTCTTGTATATTCAAAGATTTCAATTCCATCACCTTTTACAAGATTATATTTTGATCTATATTTTTCAGTTGCAACACTTTTAGACCAACCTTTGTAATTATCACTTTCGATATCACCAGAAAATCTTCATCAATGCTCGTTGTTACCAAATGCTCTTTTATATTTATTATTTCTTGTATATTCTGCAAGCGCTTTATTAAAAATAGGGGAGAAACTGTATGATTCTATTTCACCTTTTTCGTTGATATAAATATTACTATTATCTTTACCAATAAAAAGACCTTTTTGTAAATTCTTCTCAACAGTAGCAGATAATTTATTAAATTTAGTTGAATCGATGTTCATAGCAATTCATAATCAACCAACTTTTAATTTTTCTTTTCCATATCCTCTATTTGGAGCTATATATTCTAAAACATCAGTCATTGAATATCATTGTTCATAATTTTTTTGTGCTTCTTCATACATATATTGTTTTGCATTTCCAGATTCTATTAATCTTAAAAATTTATCATATAAAAGCAAGAAATTATGAAGATCAGCAGGGTGATTATCTAAATACGCCTGAGTTGTTTCTCTTCCGTCTCTGATGTAGTAGTCAATATATAATACTTGTGTGTCAGAACCAGGACGACCAAAAAACTTGTATGTATAGTCGTTTAATGCTGTTGTAGCGTTTGTAACACTATTTTTTCTATGTTCATCAGTAACTTTATTTGAAATTAAATCAGGTGTTAGTTCTGCTAAATATTGTTTTCTATTTGTAATTCCTGCTTCTTTATCATCTCTTGTTTCTAATCTTGGTGGAAGAGGAACAACAACAACTTCTATTTCTCCAATATCTGTTTGAACTTTTACAGTATCTGTTGTTTTTCGTTGAGTAATGGGAACAACCGGTGCAACATTTTTTGGTTCTTCTGGTTTAGTAATTGGTGCAACAGGTTTAGAAACTATTGGTTTTTCAGGTTCAATAGGCTTTGGTTTTTCTTCCGTTGGTGTAGGTGGTGCTATAACCTTTGGAGGTTCAACTTGCTTAATTTCTTCAACTTTTTTTGGTTCATTTTCTTTATCCTTAACATTAACATCTCTTGAAGATTGAACAAGTCCATCGTATTGTAATTTGTCTGATGGTTTAAAAGTAGGATTTATATCTGATAAATAAATCCATCTGTTTTTTAATGAATCATTTTTATTTAGTTGTATAACAGTTGGTATAATAGCTGTAGATGCAGAGATAATTATACCTAGCTGAATTAATATCTTTTGTTTGGTCTTCACAAAAACCTCCTAAATTTATTTAAATTATATCAAATTATTACCTTTTATATCTTAGACTCTAAAAGCTTTAAAATTTTGTTTATAACTAAAATATAGATATTAAAAAAACAGAAAAAATATTTTTCTGTTTTAAAAAAATATTAACTCATTATTTCTGTGATTGAATCAAGATCATCTTGTGAAATCTCTGTTTTGTTTTCTAAATTTTTTATTAATTCTTTTGTTGATTCAATATTTTGTTTTAAACTATTTTTTTTGTTAGATATGTTTATAAAAGATTGAATTGAAATTATAAACGTTGTAACTGAAGAAATAATAGCTATTATAACAAAAAATATCATTGTACTTTGAGGATATTCATTCCATCTTATTGAATAAAGGTTTAAAATAACTATGACAGCTGATATAATAATTGAAGTTAAACTCATTATTAAAAAAATTGATCTTTGAAGATAATATTTTTTTAATAAAAGTTTTTTAGTTTTACTAAATTTTGATTCTATTTCAATTTTCTTTTCATTTAAATTATTATTTTGTTCCATTAGTATTTTCCTTTTCACCTAATAAAGTTGATGATTTATATCTATCAAGTTCAAGAATCGATAAACCTCTTTTGTATAAAATAAAACTATTAAAGTTTTGATTTTCATTGTTATAAATATTTTGCCTTGATTTAAATAAAACAAATTCTAGTTCAAGTAATCTTGTTTTTGAACAATAAAATTATATTTGGTATTTATAACAAAAAATGAAATTAAACCAGAAATAAACGCAACAAAAGAGTTAATTATTGCTGTAAATAAAATATAGTTATCAGGTACTTTATTTCAAAAATCTGTTCTATATGGATTTATAACACCTTCTGGATAATGTTTATTGTTTCCTGCAAGAAAATAAACTGAAATAATTGCAGTACCTAATATAGCACAAAGAGAGAGCATATTTAAAAAATAAAAAGCTATACCATATATTATTTTTTTTTTATTAGACTTCTTGATTAATGATCTAAAAGCAATAATAAGTGTTTTTTCATCTATTACTTGTTTTTTATTTTTAGCCATTTTTAATCACTTTCCCTGATTTAAATTCATTTTTAATTATTTTATTAATTTCAATTTTAGTTCTCGAACTTGCTTCGGTTCAAATTTTATCAATAATTGTTTCAATATCTTGCTCACTTAATAATTTTGCTTCATATTTTATTTTCACATAGTTTAGCGTATTTAATAAACGGTTATGTTGTACTGTTTTATTGTTATGTTTGTAGATTGATAAACCTATTGTTAAAATAAACGATAATAAAATTAGTACAACTAAAACAAGAAGAAAAATAAAGGATGATTTACCAAACGTACTTGGATCTTTTTTTCCTAATTGTATTAAAATAAATAAAGCAGCAATTGCTAAACCTACTGATGCTAAATTCATTATGGTTATTAAAAAAGAAAAAAAAGAGTCAAGAATTGTTAAAATTCTTAATTGCTTTTTATCTTTTTTAAGTTTTTTTTCTAATTTTTTTAAAATTTCTTTCATAATTTAAATTTTACTATTAAAAAAGCATTTTTTAAATAAATTAAAAATAATTTCATCTTTGTTATTTTAAAAGTCACAATGCCACTTTTTAAGTTGATTGTGACTTTTTCATTTAGATCAATTTATATTTTGAAATTATTTTTAATTTTTATTTAATCATTCAAGTGCAGAAGTAATATCATCTACTTGACCAATAATGGTTACTAAATCATCATAATGTAATAAAGAAGTACCAGTAGGTCTTATGCTTTTTCCTTTTGATTTAATTAAAACAAGAGTTATTCCACGATCATTTAAATTTAAATCTTTTAACTGCTTACCATTTAATTCCATGTTTTTAATAGTTGTTGTACCAAGAACAAAGTTATCACCAATTTCTTGTAGATTTTCACTATATCTAACAAAATTTTTATTAGCTGCTATAAGAGCGGCTCTTGTACCAGATTCGTATTCTGGTCTAATAATTATGTTAACACCAATTTGTCTTAAAACTCTTGCATGTCTTTGACTTGTTGCTCTTGTAATAATATTTTTAACATTTAATTCAAGCAATGCAGCTATTATTTCGATATTGTCAGGAGTTGCTACAACAACAGTACCGACTTTATCTATACGAATACTTTTAAGAAGTTTTGTATCAGCTGCATCACCAATTATGATTTTTTCAATATCATCTTTATAAAGTTTTACAGTTTCTTCTTCTTTATCGATTAATATAATGTTTTTTTCAAGTTTTAGTAATTGTTCAATAACGGCTTGTCCAAAACGACCACAACCTATAACAGCAATATCATTTGCATAATTTATTTTCATAATTCTCCTTAACCAATAACAATATCAGTTGTTACGTATTCATAATTTCTTTCGTTAGATTTTTTCTTTCTTCAAACCAATAATGTTGATGAAACACCAAATTGACCAACAAACATAACAACTATTAGAACAATTTTAGAAACAGCATTTAACTGTTTTGTAACACCAGTTGATAAACCGGTTGTTCCAAATGCACTTGTTACTTCAAATCATATGTGTTCTGAATCAAAAAATGTACTTGATAAATCCCTACTTTTGTTTAATGTAATATCATCTGTGTGTATTGTACCACCATATGTTTCTAGTGAGGTCATACAAATTAAAACAGAAACAAGGATTAAAATAAAAGTAATTATTAAAACCTGAACTGACATTTGTACAGTTTTTTCTTCAATAGATCTTTTAAATAATCTTACTTTTTTTCTTCCGGTTAATACGGAAAATGTTGACATTAAAATTAATGCAAAAGTTGTTGTACGTATTCCACCACCAGTAGAGGCAGGTGCTGCACCAATAAACATCATAATTATTAAAACAATTATTGATCCTCTTGTGAAATCTCTTATATCAGCAACAGCAAAACCTGCGCTTCTTGTTGAAAGGGAAGTAAATATTGTTGCTAAAATTTTATCAAAATTAGAACCATACACATAACCTTGTTGTAAGTAAAATTGTAGGGATCTTGAATCTTCATTAGGTAAGAATGTTATTTTATCAAATAGAGTTTTTGAAATTTCAAAATGTAAATCATCTTTGTTGGTTTTATGCACCAAACTAATAAGTTCATTATATATTTCTTTATTGGTTGATTTATATTTACCAAGTTCAGATATTCAATTAATATAATCATTGTAATGATATTTAGGAATATAAACCTTATTTCATAATGTATCTGCTGATTGTGAAGCTGTTTCAAAAGAGATGATAATTATAAATCCTAGAAGAAAAACCAATGAATAAGTTATCATAGAAACTTTTGTGAAAATAGAAAAATAGTATTTTTCTCTTTTTTTAAAAAATTTATAACTAAAATATTTTTTAAAGTCATATATAACTGGATAGCCAATACCACCAATTATTAATAAAATAATAAATCAGATTTGCAAAGTATAATTTTGATAGTATGGTAATAAAGAATTACCAGAAATAATATCAAAACCTGCATTATTAATTGCTGATATAGTGTGAAAAAAACCAAATCTAAAAGATAATTCTCAATTACCTTTTGGATTAATAAAAATTGCAGATTTATCACTAGCATTATCTTTTAATATCTCAGAAATACCAAACGTATGTGCTGGTTGAGTAAAAAAGAAATAAAAACTCATAGCAATAGATGAAATTAAAATTGTAATTAAAATAAACTTAATTGAGGATTTTATAACTTTGTAAACATTGTTTACATCATCATATCCTCTTTCATTTTTAATCATTTCAAGTTCGTTTAATGATTTAATCGGCTTTTTAAATAAATAATTAATGATAAAAAACTTTAAAGCAAAAATCCCTAAACCACCAACTAATATTAAAATCGCTATAATTGCTTGTCCAAACATATTTCAGTGTGAAAAAGTATCATAAACAACTAATCCTGTATCGCTAAATGCACTAGCAGTTGTAAATAATGCATTCATATAATGATTTGCACTATACCAATTTGAATCAGGGTCAGTTTGTGTTAATGGGCTTCAAAGTAAAAGACTCGAAAACAATATTGTGAAAAAATAAATTAATAATAAATATTTTAATTTAGATACTTTATTTTTTCAATTATTAATTTTCTTAAAAATAAAATTTAATTGCCTTTTGTTGAAAAATGAGTAATTTTTAATTTTTTTAAACATAAATAAAATAAAAAATTCATTTTTTAAATGAATTTATTTTTGATCCTTTGCATTTTGCATTGAACGCATAATTTGTCTTATTTGTGTTTCACTTGCTTTACGACCCATTTGCGAAAACATAACACGAATCATTTTTTCATTTATTGGTGGATTTTCTTTTAGTTGTTTTTCAAAAAAACGTTTGGTTAAGAAGAAAGTTAAAATAGCTGTTGCTAGTGCAATTCCTATAACAATAGCAATAACTACTCCAATAAAAGCTGCTGTTGATAGTTCAATCATATATTACTCCTTGTTTATATTTAAATTATACAATAATATTTATTTTTGACTATTATTAGCCGTAATTTAGTATATTCGTTATTTTAAAAGTCACGATGCAAGTTACCATCAAAAAAATAGTAATATATAAATTTTATACAAAAAATAAATTTTCTTTATTTTTTGTATAAAAAAAGCAATAGAAAAGATGTTATTTGCGTTAGCAAATAAC
>NZ_JHWE01000045.1 GCF_000622205.1 Mycoplasma leonicaptivi ATCC 49890 | reverse complement strand
AATATTTTTGCTACTGATGTTTCATATATAAAATCTCCAAAAGATGTTTTAGAATCTTATGTATATTTATCTGCTATTTTATCACATAGAACAAAAGAAATTATTGGTTTTAAGTTGTCAAAAAGTAACAACTTAGATTTAGTCATTCAAAACTTAGAAGATTTAACAAAAAAGAATTATTCAAATTTTATAATACATTCTGATCATGGTTTTCAGTACACAAATCAAGAATATATTAATAAAGTCAAAAAATCTAATGGTAAAGTTTCGCTTTCTAGGGTAGGAAACTCTTTTGATAATCGTGAAATTGAATATTGATTCGGTGTAATAAAAACTGAATTATTAAACGATTTAGATTATTCAGAAATTACTTTTGAAGAATTAAATATTAAAATAAAAGAATATGTTGATTGATATAATGAAGAGAGAATTCAATAAAATTTAGAATGAAAAACACCACAGCAAACCGCTATGATGTTATAATTTATAAAAATGTTAATTTTTTGTGTCCATGTTTATACAATAAAGTCTTTTTATTTAGAAGAAATTAACTTTTCAAATGAACATAAACAAGACAATAGAAATTGATCAAAACAATTCAATCCTAACTCAGGAAGACTTTTAGTTTCTGATAAATTTATAAAAATTTGAAAAAAGGAAGTGGATCAAATATCTGATAAAAAGACACTAGAAGAATTATTAAATATTAATAATTAATTTAATTATAAAATTTTAAACTTTAGAAAAAAGAATAAAATATTTATAAAGTTCATAAATATTCAATTTTCGTGTAAATAACACAAAATATTAGTTAGTATTTTTATACTTTTTGATATAATGTTTTCATTCGTTGTAGTACATAATGAAGAGTTGCATTTATGCAACTCTTTAATATTTTATTTAAGGGGTTTTATGGATTATACAAATATTTTAAATAAACAATTTAATAATGTAATTTTGTCTGCAAAAATGGTTAATAATGAGTTTGGTGAAACTTTAGAAGTTGTAACAACATTTATTGATTTATCAAAAGTTGAACAAATTAGCAGGGAAATAAGTAGTTTTCTCGAAACGCAAAGTTGGTTTAAAGATGAATATAATTTAGAAGTTTTATCAAAAGGAAGTGATTTAAATATTCAACTTGTAGATTTAGAAAATTATATCTCACAAGATATTAAAATAAAAACTATTAAAAGTATTGAAGGTAATAATGTGTTTATTGTAAAATTACTTGAAAATAGTGAAGATCAAATTAAAGTGCAGTGAAACAAAAAAGGACAAATAAGAAAAATTAATATTTTAAAATCTAATATACAAAGTATTGAAAAATTTATCAAATTTTAAGGAGTAAAATGTCTAATCAAAAAAATAAAAATACAAATATTAATTCATTATTTTATGCAACATTAAAAACATATGCAGAAATTGAAAAAATATCATTTATAGAAGTTGTGGAAATTTTTAAAAACGAAGTTGAAAAAGTTATTACAAAAACATTTGATCCAGATGCGGAAATATCTGTTGAATATGATCACAAACTTCAAGAAGCGTGATTTATTAATCAAAATGGTCAAGTAGTTGAAGATGGATCTATTGAAGTTAGTGATGTTGAAGAAAAATCACCAATTGTTGAAAAAATTTCTTTTATTGAAGAAAATTCAGCAAAACTAATTGATTCAAAAGTTAAAGTAGGTGATAATTTTGTTATTAAATTTACTTTTGATAATTTACCATTAAAAACAAAAAAAACAATTGAACAATGTTTAAGACAAGAAATAAAAAATGCTAGAAAAAATAGAATTTTAGAAATTTTTAAAGACAAAATAGGATTAAAATTTAATGCAAAAGTTAATCATACAGTTGGCAGAAAAGGTTTTAGTCTTGAAATAATTGATGGAGTTGATACCTTTAAGGCATTTTTACCAAAAAATAAAATTAATAGATCAATTAATTTACAACCAGGACTTAATGTTGAAGTGATTTTAGAAAATGTAAACGCTGAAGAAAACACAAGTTTAGAAGTTTCAATGATTCAACCAATACAAGTTGAAAAAACATTACAAAATGAAATTAGTGAAATAGAAAATGGTGATATTGAAATTGTTAAAATTCAAAGAATTGCGGGTGTAAGAACAAAAGTATCAGTAAGACCAAATCCTGAAAGAAATTTTGATTTTGATATTATTAGTTCGATGTTTGGTGAAGAGGGTTCAAGAATTTCTTCCGTATCAGAAAAACTTGGTGAAAAAGTTGAAATTATAAGATATTCTGATGATCTTAGAGAATATATTTCTAATGCATTATCACCTGTTAAACCAGTTGATGTTTTGGTTAAAAAAGATTTACAATCAGCTTATGTTGTCATAAAAGATGAAGATATAAAAAGAGCATTTGGTATTAAAAAAACAAATCTTGATTGTGCATCAAAACTTGTTGGTATAAAATTAGAATTAATAACAGTTTCAAATGCTATTAAATCTAATTTACCATTTAAAAGAGAAAAACTTAAAAAAGAATTTAAAGAAATTGATAAACCTTTATTCAAAGAAAAACAATCATTTAAACGTTCTAAATTTAATTCATATTTAAGTTCACAAGAATTAGATATGTCAAACTTAGATTTTGATATTCAAAGCGCGTTTGCTGAATTAGAAAACGATATAGAGGCCGAAAGAACAAGACTCGAGCAAGAAAGGCTTGATAATAAGAATAAAAAAGAAAAATCTTCTGTTTCTAAAATTTCAAATAGAATTCAAAAAGATGAAATGGATGATCTTTTTGATAAAATCAATAATGATTATGATGATTCATTAGTGATTGAAGGAAATTTTGATTTTATAAACGAAATTAATTCAGAAATAGAAGCAGAATTTATTGCAGAAGATGAATTAGACGAATACGAAATTTCAAATGAAACAGAAACAGAAATTAAAAAACCTTCAAAATCTAAAAATTCAAATAAAATTGTTTCAGAATATAAAAAAATTAAAGATTTTAAAATGGATAATGATTTAGCAAATTATGGTTTAGATCAAAATCTAGATTTAGGTGACATTAAAGATGAAGACTGAAACTAATCAAAATTACACAAGAAAGTGTATTGTTACAAATAACATTATAAATATTGATAATTTAATACGTTTTGATTATAATAAAAAAGATAATTTAATAACTTTAGATTTAAATAAATCTAAAAAAGGTAGAGGTGCTTATTTTATTCCAACACAAGAAAATTGATTAAAACTAAAAAAAACAAAAGCTTTAAACAGAACATTTCGCACTAATGTGGATATGGAAGTTTATAATACAATTGAACAACAATTACAGGAGGAGGAATTATGGCAAAAAAAACAAACAGAATAAGCAATGTTGATGATATAAAACAACAATTGCAAAACACAAAAACAGAATTAAAGGATGGTGTTTTTGTGTTTACTAATAAAATGTCAATTAGTGATTTTTCACAAGCTACAAAAATTAATCCTAATGATATAATTAAAAAATTCTTCTTAAAAGGTAAAATGTATAATTTAAACCATATATTAGATGAAGAAGAAATTGCTGAAATATGTATTGATAATGGATATGAATTTCAAAAAGAGACTAATGTTGATGGTTCCAATTTTTTAGATGAAGTTTTCTTTGAAGATAAAAAAGAAGACCTTATAAAAAGAAGTCCAATTATCGCTGTTATGGGACATGTCGACCATGGTAAAACAACATTGATTGATAAGATAAGACATTCAAATATTGTTGCAACAGAATCAAGCGGAATAACACAGCATACAGGTGCATATCAAATAACACATAAAAAGGATAAAATTACTTTCTTAGATACCCCTGGTCATGAAGCATTTACAAAAATGCGTGCAAGAGGTGCAAAAGTAACCGATATTATTATTTTGGTTGTTGCGGCTGACGATGGTGTTATGCCTCAAACAAAAGAAGCAATTGCTCATGCAAAATCAGCGAATGTTCCAATTATTGTTTTTGTTAATAAAATGGATAAACCAAATAAAGATTTAGATCGTATTAAAGGTGAATTAGCAGAAGTAGATGTTGTTATTGAGGAATATGGTGGAAATACACAAATTGTTTATGGTTCTGCAATTAAAGGCGAAGGAATTACTGAATTATTTGATCAAATTATGCTTTTAGCAGAAATTATGGAACTGAAAGCTAATCCAAATAGATATCCAATTGGTACTGTTATTGAATCAAGAATTGACAAAGGTTCTGGAGCAGTTTCAACAGTTATTGTTGAAAATGGAACCTTAATGAAGGGTGATTTTATTGTTGCTGGTTCTAAATATGGTAGAATAAGAACTTTAACTGATGCTAATGGTAATGCAATTGAAAAAGTAATACCAGGTGCACCTGGTATTATAACAGGTTTAAACTATGCACCTGATGCTGGTGATAAGTTTGTTGGTTTTAATGATGAAAAATTTGCCAAAAAACTCGCAAATGAAAAAGCTTTTTCTGATAAAATGAATTTATTACACGATAAAAGTTTAACAGCAGTAAATGCTGAAGGTAAAAAAATTATTAATATTATTATAAAAAGTGATGTTCATGGTACTGCTGAAGCTATTAAAGAACAAGTTAATAATTTAGAAAACAGTGATGCTGTAATTAAAGTTATTTCAGCAAGTGCTGGTCATGTAAGTGGAAGTGATTTATTGTTATCACAAGCATCAAATGCAACAATTTTTGTTTTTAATTTAAAAACACCATCAACTATGAAACAAAATGCTCAATCACAAGGTATATCTTTAATTGAACATAATGTTATTTATAAAATTGTTGATGACTGTAATTTAATGCTTGATGGTGAAAAAACACCAATTTATGAAGAAAGAAAAATTGGTGAGGCACACATTATTAAAGTTTTCTTTTATTCAAAAGTTGGAAAAATTGCTGGGTGTATGCAAGATTCAGGTGTTGTTAAGGAAAAATCTAAGGTAAAAGTATACAGAAAAGGTAAATTAATTCACGAAGGTGTGATTGATTCTTTAAGAAGAGAATTAAATGATACTAAAGAAGTTGTTAAAGGTAAGGATTTTGGAACACACATTAAAAACTTTAATGATATTGAAGAAGATGATGTTTTAGAATTTTTTGAAGATGTAAGGATCAATTAAATTTAATACCAAACATATATAAATTAGGTATATTTAAATATACCTAATTTATATATAATGAGTTAAAATTTTATTTTTGATATAATTTCAAATATGTTACAAATAGAAGTAAAGTACAAAGACAGAATTGATAAATATGTTACAAATAATTCAGATATTTCAAGAAATGATATAAAGCAATTAATCCTTGAAGGTGCAGTTTTAGTAAATAATGTAAAAATTAATAAGCCAAAATTTGAAGTACATGAAGGACAAATTATTAATATAATAAAGATAATTGATAAAACTATTCATATTAACCCTGAAAAAATGGACTTAAATATTGTTTATGATGATGAATACATATGCGTTATAGATAAACCAAGCGGAATGGTAGTCCATCCTTCACCAGGTCATCATCAAAATACATTAGTAAATGGTCTTTTGTATCATTTTAAAAATAATTTATCAAACGAAAATGGTTTATTAAGACCTGGTATTGTACACAGAATTGATAAAGATACAAGTGGATTATTAATTATTGCCAAGAATAATGAAGTACATAAATTACTTTCTGACAAATTTAGTACACACAGCATCAAAAGAGAATATATAGCAATTTGTGATGGTATTTTAGAAGATAAAAGACTAAAGTTAAACTTACCAATAGGTCGTTCAAATAAAGATAGACAAAAAATGGCTATTACAAATACAAATAGTAAAAATGCTATTACTAATGTTACACTTCTTAATAGTTTTTATTTAAATAATCAACCAAAATCATTAGTAAAATGTGAATTAGAAACAGGAAGAACACACCAAATTAGAGTTCATATGCAATATATTGGAAATCCAATTTATGGTGATCCTGTGTATGGAAAAAGTATAGATGAATTTGGGCAAAGATTACATGCATATTCAATTGAATTTCAACATCCAGTTACTCATAAAAAAATGTTATTCTTTTCAGATTTACCAGAAATTATGAAGCAAGAATCAAATTTTAATTTTTCTGAATTTATTAAAAATGAAAGAGGTGACAATGATCAATCTTTTTAAAGACATAAAAAATGATGATATAAATAACGGAAAACTATGATCAAAAGAAAAATCTCATTTTAGAATTTGAATTATTCTTTTTGGCGTTATATTATCTTTAATATTTATATTTAGTATTATTTATCCAATTTTAATGTCTGTATACAAACATGTTTTTATAGAAGAATTTAATAAAACTGCAAAAAATGCACAAGAAGCCCAAAATTTTAGTGCTTCTTACAATTCATTAATATTATCATCATCGTTTTTCACTTTTGCAAATTTCTTAATAATTCTTTTTTACTGAAAATCAATTTATATTTCATATAAAAAGAAAGATTTTCAGTTCATTTCTAGTGGTGTTCTTTTTGCTACAAGATTTTATGGTATATTATTAGCAATTGTATTAATATTTGGTGGTAGAGGTAATTTACCAACTAATCAAATACAAAAAATATTTTATGGACTGAATATTGCAGAAACAATCCTATGAGTAATAACAGGTTTAGTTTTCGGTTATATTGTTTCAAGAATTAGATTTTTATTTGTTTCACAATCTTTCCGTGCAAAGATAAAAGAACAAGAAAAAAACTTCGCTGAGTTTATTAAAAATTATCAAGAAGATCCAAATTTTACAAGCAACCTACAGGATTTTACTGGAAACTTAAATAGTTTCATGAATTTTGATAAAAATACCCAAACTACAAATAATGAAGATATAACAAAAAAAACTTCAAGTAATATTTCTAAGAAAAAACAAGAAATTGAAAAACTTTCAAATTTATCTATTGAAAGACTACATTTAATAGCACAAAAACTAAATATTTTTGGATATCAAGAGATGACAAAAGATGAGTTAATTGAAAAAATTTATCTTAATACAAAAAAAACTAAATCACAAGATCCTTCAAGTGACACACAACAAGTTTAAATATTTAGTATTATTGTTAAATTCAAATTATTAAAAAAATCTATGTTTTAATAAACATGGACACAAAAAATTAACATTTTTATAAATTATAACATCATAGCAGTTTGCTGTGGTGTTTTTCATTCTAAATTTGATTGAATTCTCTCTTCATTATATCAATCAACATATTCTTTTATTTTAATATTTAATTCTTCAAAAGTAATTTCTGAATAATCTAAATCGTTTAATAATTCAGTTTTTATTATACCGAATCAAAATATTCGGAAGCGTAGATTATTTTGTGTAAATTCTCTTAATAGCAAATATTTAATTTAAAATATTTATATTAGGAGATTTTTTTATGAAAAAGAAAACAGAATTTAAT
>NZ_JHWE01000044.1 GCF_000622205.1 Mycoplasma leonicaptivi ATCC 49890 | reverse complement strand
ATTCTTCTTTAATACTTGATTTACCTTGTAAATCTAAACTTTCAAGGTAATAAGCATAAAATGGTGTATCCTTAACAAAATTTTCAACAACTTTTTCAACAAGTTCTTTTGTAATTACTTTATTAGGATCTGTTGTGTCTCAATAAACTAAACTATCTACAATATTGATTAATGATTTTATTCTTTTTTCAGTGTTTTTTACTTTGTCATCTTTTTGTTCTAAACTTTTATTGCTACTATTAATTATTTTAGAAATACCGAATTGATTTGGTAATTGTTTTGCATAATAACTATCAACTAACGATTTTAATTCGTTTAAATTAGATGTTAATTCTTGTTTAACTCTTGCATCTTTAACACTATTTACAACATTTTGATTAATTGTTAAACTTCTATCATTTTCACCGATAATATATGAATTTGAAATAGTTACTTTAATATGATCATTATTAACAATAAATGTTCCTTGAATAAATGGTTCCATTTTAGTTAATGAATAATTTAAAAGAACTGTGTCATATAATTTATTTTCAAATTCAATTAATGCTGGTATTTGCTGTTCTTTTGGTAATGAAGATGCGAATCTTGTTTTTTCATTTGTTCAATTGTTATTTGAAAATTCTTTTGAGTAAACAACTGTTTTATCATTTTCATATAAACACGATACAGCACTAAGAGGAGCACAAGTTAATAATGCACTAGTAAAGATAAATTTAAATTTTGATATTTTTTTCATACTAATTAAACTGTTCTGCATATTTTCATGATTTAATACCTGAGTATGATATTACAGTACCTAACAAGAAAATTAAGCAAGAAAAAGCTAAACCTCCTATTGAATATGATCTTAGAGCATTATATAAATCAACAATATTATTATCAAGTAAAACTTTTGAATTAACAGACAATGTGTTATCTAATACTGAAACAAATATTGACAATGCAATAATTCCACATAAAGCAACAAATGCTAAAATTGTTCAAATTATAACTTTTCTTTTGTATCCACTCATAAGTTTATCCTTTAATTGTTGAACCTTGTCTACTAATAGCAGCCATAATTCTTTTTCTAAATATAAGATAGAACACGAAAACAGGTAAGATAACAAGTAATGCTGCTGCCATTTTGATATTTAATAAAACTGGTCCGGCATCTTGGTAGTTAGGATCGATTCCAGCTTTAAATAATCAAACAGAAATAACTTCAAGTTTTCTACCAGCAGTAGCTATAACTGATGGTCATAAATATGCATTTCATGAAGCAAGAGCGGTTAAAATACCAATTGTTAATGTTGTTGGCATAACCATTGGAAATGCTACTTTAACCATATATTTTAAACCAATTGCACCATCAACTGCTGATACTTCTTTTATTCTTCCAGGAATTGCTTCAAAAGCATTTTTATACATAATAGTATTAAAAATACTTGCTGTAAATGGTAATGCCATTGCTAAAACGAATTTAAAGTACGAAAGATTTAAACCTGTTTTAACAACAACAACATATTGTCCTGAAAGTAAAGCTACCTCTGGTAAAACTAAAAGCGCAAGTGAAACAAAGATTACAAAACCTTTTCCACGTCATTTTCTAATAGCAAATGCATAACCAAGTAAAAATGTAACTATAATTTTGAAAAATACTGACACAATTACATTAAGAGTTGTTAATCCTAATGAACTAAAGTATCCAGAAGTAATAGCTCTTTTATAAGTGTTCGCTACAACAACTGCTCATGGTTGAATACTTAAACCAGTTAAATTAGGATTTCCTTCAACATATAAAAATGTTTGACCTTCACCAAAACTTGGAATTAATTTTGCTGCATTTGTTGATAATTCTGCTGCCTCTTTATCATTCATAAATGAAATCAACACCATAAAAATAAATGGAAATAGAACAATTAAACCAAAAAATACTAAAACAGATAATTTTAAAACAGATGAAATAACTCTTCCAGAAATTGTTTTATCAGTAACCTGACTTGAAACTTTTTCTTGGCTTTTAATTAGTTTTTTCTTAATTAATCTCTTTTGAAGTTTTAACTTTAACTCAAACATTTCTTTCTCCTAATGTATTTAATGTTAATTGAATCATAAAGAATCCACCTCTAATAATTGATGAAAAAGTTACACCAATTATAAATAATGATAATGATGCTGCGCCAGAAGCATAAAAGTCTCCAGATTGTGTTACTAAGTAAATATATAACATCAATGTTCCACCACCACGGTTAAATGCATTATTAGGATTATTTTCAAATAATGCAAGTGGAAACACTTTTAAACCACCAATAATTGCTAATGTAACAATAAAGTTGATTGTTCCTTTAATAGATGGTAAAGTTATTGAAAAGAATTGTTTAATTTCTCCACAACCATCTATTGATGCTGATTTATATAAGTTTTTATCAACACCCATCATTGCTGTTGTGAAAATTAAAATATTAAATGCTAAACCACTTCAAATACCATTAATAATCATTGCAACAAGAGCGTTAAATGTATATTGATCTGTTGTATCTAATCAAGCAACATTTGACCCTATTAAAGAGTTAAATAAACCATTTTTGCTAAATAGTTGAATAAATGCCAATGAAACCGCAACCGCATTTGTTACATAAGGCATAAAGAAGATTGTTTGTCAGAAAGATTTAGTTCCTTTTCTAACTAATTTTGCTATAACAGATGAAACTGTTAATGAAATCATTAAAACAAATGGTAATACAAATAAACCATAAATAAATGAGTTTCTTACACCAACAGCAAAACGTGATGATGTAAATACTTCTTTATAATTTTCAAAAGTAAAACCACCTTGTCTGTGTGTGAATGAATAAATAATATTCATTCCCATAGGTACAAGTGTAAACATTGTGATTAATACTAATGCAGGAAGCAAAAGTAAAAACGGAACAATAAAAGGTGTACGCTTGTCTAAAATTGAGTGAGATAGTGATGCTTTATTTTTTGATTGTTTTCTTAAAGACCATCCAAAAAGAAATGGTATTTTTTGTGCGATAAACAAGTGTAGTTTATCTAAATTAGTATTCATACTCTAATCTTTCTTCACTCATTGCATTGAAAATATGTAATTTTTCAACTGGTAAGTCAAAGTAAATAAATTCACCTACTTGACTCTTGAAATTATTGTCTAATAAGAAGTTTACACGTCCAACTTTTTCTATTTCAACTATTAATTTACTTTCTTTACCAAAGTTTTCAAGTGCTATAATTTTTCCTTTAAACATATAATTTTCATCTTGTGTTTTTAAAATATAATCTTCTGAACGAACACCTACATTAAGTGTTGCATTATTTATATCTTGAATTTTAATATTTGGTACATTTACACCAGAAACAATAAGTTCTCCATCTTTATATTCCGAAGGGAATAGTCCCATTTCAGGCATACCTAAGAAACGAGCGACAAATTGGTTTTTTGGTTTGTTATACAATTCTAATGGTGAGCCCATTTGTTGTACTCTTGAAGTTGACATACAGATAATAATATCTGAAATTGACATCGCTTCTTCTTGATCATGAGTAACGAATACTGTTGTAATACCAAGTGATTGTTGAATTTCTCTAATCCATTGACGTGTAGAAATACGTAACTTAGCATCAAGGTTTGAAAGAGGTTCATCCATTAATAAAATTTCTGGTTTTTTAACAATAGCACGTGCAATAGAAACACGTTGTTGTTGTCCTCCAGATAACCTTGTTGGTTTTTTCTGTAAAATTGGAACAATTTCAACACGTTTTGCAACTTCCATAACTTCTTCATGAATCGCTTTACGCAATGAAATAATTGATTTAGATGTTTCTTTAAGAAATTCTTTTTCAGAATCTGTTAAATTCACATTTGCGATTGTTTCTTTTGTGTAATTATATTTTTTCTCTAATTCAGAAACTAAAAGATTGAATGATTTTTTAGCAACAAAAGGCAATTTTTTTGCATCATTTTTAAGTTTAATGTAACCTGGATGTTCTTTTTTTGTGGCTTTAAACTTAATTTTTGCTTCTTTGTAAAATTCTTTTGTTGTTTGTTTTTCAACTTTATATTTTTCTAAGATTGCTTTTCTTTTAATGATATATTTATATCTTGTAAGAAGTTTTAATACTTTTTCTTCAAGTTTTACGATAGCAATTCTATCTTTTAAAACTAAATTATTAATTTCCATTGCAACAAGTTTTGCAGAAAATTTTTCAAGCATTTGACATCTTGCTTCAATATCTTGATCACTATTAAGTTTTTCATAACTTTTGTATTCTGAACGAAGGTCATTTAATACAGAAGCATTTACTAAATCTTTTGGTAATAAACCATTTTGTTCGTCAGACTTAAATTTAGTTTTAATTGTATCGATTTTAATTTTTGAATCTTTTTGAATTTTTTCATTAGTCTTAAGAACGTTTTTAGTTAATAATGAAATTTGAGAAGTTTCATGAACCATTGCTAATTTATAATTTGTATGAGCTTTTTCATATTCTAAAACTAAATCAGCATATAATTCATTAAGTTTGTGATGAAGTTCTGAAGAAATAAGTTTTCAATTTTCAAAACTTTGAGCAAGTTTTTCAATTTCTTCATTTGAAGCACCAAGTTTTTTTAGATAAAATTTTCTTATTTCATTTGTTGCTTCAAGTTTTTTCATCATTACTTTATTTTGTCAGTCAAAATCATTTTTAAGCGGAAATGCAATATTTGCATAAACACTCATATGAGGATATAATGCATAATTTTGAAATACAAAACCAATTTTTCTTCTTTGAGGAGTAAAGTCGGTTACATCTTTACCTTTGAATAAAATTTTACCTGATGTAACTGTTAATAAACCAGCAATAGCATTTAATGTTGTTGTTTTTCCTGACCCTGAAGGCCCAAGTAATGTAACAAGTTTTCCTTCTGGAATTTTAAAACTAACATTGTCAACAGCTAACGTTTCACCAAAGTCGATATTTAAATTCTTTAACTCAATAGCTGCAACTTCATTTAAATTTGTTGTTTCAAATTCATCAGCATATTTAGCTATTTCTTTTAAATCGTCTTCATTAACAGAAACTGTTTTTTCTTTTGCTCAATTTAAGAGCTTTTTAATAAAAATCATTTAAAATCCTTTCATTTTATATAAATTAATTTTACTAAATTATTTGATATTTTCATTATGATTGCTTTTGAGACTCTGTTTTTACATTAACTTCTGACTCAGCATCAAAAGGTTGTCATGATGAATTTGGTTTAATATTATAAACATAATCTGATACTTGTTTTGGTGTTAAATATTTATAAAATCCATTTCTTTTTTCTTTCGCTTCATTGAATGCTTCAAATATTGCTGGATAAACATCCTTAACATAATCATTTTTTTGATCAAACTTTTTCTCTCAACCAGAACTTGAATATGGTAATGAATAACCAGCTCTAACTATTTCAACATTATATGAATATTCAAAATTATCTCCAAAGAAAATGTCTGCTGTTTGTCTTCCGTATGTATCAGAACCAGAAATATAAGCAACTCTTACTCTTGAATTTTTCTTTAATACTTTTTCTCCAAATGCACTTGATTGTAGTGCAAAAATATATTCAAATGGACTTGATTTTATAGATTTTGAACCAGAACCAACTGCTTTTTCAGGAGTATCTATTCCTGCAAGCCTAATTTTATATGAATCATTTTTTGAAACTGTGGCAAATTGAGTTTTTTTGTTTTCAACAGGTTGAACTGTAAATGTATCACCATCAGAATGTGCAGTTAAGATGGCATCATAGTAATAAGGAGCAAATGATGCATCATTTCAAGGAACATTAATTTTTTTGAAATTTTCTTTATTTTCATTAATATTATTTGAATGAATTGGAGCTGTTAATCTTCTTTGTTTTGCAAATTTAATCAATGGTTCAATAAAACCGACAACTTTTTTATTATCTTTTAACACATCAAATTCAAATATTACATTGTAATTAAAATCTTTGATATTAAAAGCTGCATTTTGATTCTTAGGTGCTTTAATACCAAGATCTCCTAAGTCAAGTTTTGCTATAACTCTATTAAGTTTTAGAGTTAATACTTCATCATCAATTGAAATATTAAAAGATTTAAATGCACCATTATATTCTTTTATTTTTGGTAATAATAAAGTATCAGTTTCAAATGAAATTAATTTATCAACTTCATCAATTGTTATTAATGTTTGAAGTTTTTGTTGTACAAGTGATTCAATTTTTTTAATTGTTTTATTTTGTTGTTCTTGGTTATGGTATTTATTTCTAACATAAATTAAGTTTTCATTTTGGCCTAATTTTTTTTGACCTTTATAAAACACAATTGGTTGAACTCTATTCTCTTTAGTAGAAATTTCTTGTTCTACTTTGTTTGAACATGAAGTAGCAATTATTGGCAACGAAATTAATGTTGCATTAGATAATGTAAATAATATTTTTTTATAATTAAGTTTCATAATTCTCCACTTATTTAAAAATATAATTTGCAATTTGCAAACTATATTTTTATTTTTAAATAGTAATATTAATCATTAACACTTGCATGAGCACTTGCTGATCATGTTTCAAAATTATTTTTTGAATTTTCTTTTTTATCAGCATTTGTTTGGATATTGTCTCAAGCAGATTTTAAATCTTCTCTAAATTGACCTGATTTTTTACCTACTGGTTCTTCATAAGTTGTAAAGTTTGAATCACTTGCAGCTTTTTCAAACATTTCAAATGCAACTTTTAAGAACTCGTTTTTACCATAAATACGTGATTTGTCATTATCAGAAGCAGATTCAAATCCTTTAACAGGTGTTATATAACTCATAGCGGTTTGAATGAATGTTAAAACATCTGAACTAAATGATTCTGTATTTCTAAATGCTCTAACATCATTTGCTTTTGCTAATGGAGCTCAATCAATTTGTTTTTTATCTGTTAATAATCATTTTAAGAATGCTCTTGTTGAGTTTTCATCAACTGGATTTGATTTAATACCAACTATCGATGGACCTTGTAAGAACACAACTGATTTAGGATCTTTTGCTTCAAATTTATTTGGTGTAGGTAAAGCAAATAATTCGTTTTGTTGTAATGTTTCAGTTGTTTGGAAAGTTCTCACTTTCATATCTAAAACATCAGCAAAGAATTTATCAAGTTTTGTTCATATTTGTTCTTTAACAGTTTTTGTTTTATTTGTTTTATTATCTGTTATTTGCTTTTCTTGTTCTTCGTAGTAGTTTTTAAATACAACTAAAGCATGTGTTTCTTTTTCTTGATCTAATTTATTACCAACTTTTATAAATAAAACATCATTATTTTGAAGTTTTTCAAGTTTTTTAAATAAACCACCTTCTTTAAAGTTTGTGAGGTTTTCATCATACTTAGTTACAACAACTAAATGTTTGCTTACATCAGTACCAACAAATTCTTTAAATTTGTCCATGTCTTCTGTTTTTTCAAAATAAACATCATAATTACTTTTATTTTTTTGTTCTTCATCTCTAAATGCTTGTTCTGATAAAAAGATTTTGTTATAA
>NZ_JHWE01000043.1 GCF_000622205.1 Mycoplasma leonicaptivi ATCC 49890 | reverse complement strand
CTTATACTGATGGTGTTTTAGAAAGTAAAACCTTTATAACTTTCATTGCTTCCATAGTTAAAAGTTTTATTAAGTTTCATTGTTCTGATTTATTAAAAAATAAATCAAGTTTAACATTTAATTCAATAATAGATGAATTATCAAAAATTGAGGTTTCAAAATTTGATGAAAAATATATAAGAAAAAATTCTCTAACTGCAAAACAAAAAGAAATACTCAAAAATTTGAATATTTCTTCTGATGAATTATATAGTTTCATAATATCTATAAACGAAAAAATTTCTTAATTTTTTTTATTTAGTATAAAATTTACTGAAAGTTTAAATTAAAACAAAAGTATTCTTTTGCTGTTGATCATTTTATTGAAGAAAGATATGATACTTTTGTTAAACCAAAAAATGGAATTAAATTTACTTCAGAAGATTTTGTTAGTTCTGAATTTCAACAAATTTCTCAACAACAAAAAAATCAGATTAATAACTTAAATAATGCAGATTTTAATTTTAGAAAATTTATTGGTAAAGCAACTTCGCAATCTAATAAAACATATTATAGAGGTGTTAATGTTAGAGAAATTATAAGACAAAATGCAGAATTAAAATTAAACTATGTTTTTAGATTAATTAGAAACAGAGATAAAGTTTCAAATAAAGTACCTTTAACAAATAACATTTATGAAGATAGTTGGTATGTACCAATGAATACGGGTATTGTTTATGATGGTGAAAATACTCAAACTCAATGAAGTTCTGTTGACAATGATAAACTAGATAGAGAATTATTTTATTATTTTTATGATGTTCAACCTGTTGGAAAACACGGTATGAGTTTTAAAATAGGATTTATTGATAAAAACAATCCTCAAAAAAGATATAGTAATGGTAAAACATTTACTTTATATAATATTGTTAATGATTATGAACAAGAATTATATCCAGAAGTTGTTTTAAATAAAATTAAGTTGTCTGATTTAAATATTAATAAAGAAGTTTTAGGTACTAAGACTGCTGATGTGAGTGAAAAGATGATTTAGATGGACTAAATCAAGCAATTACACTGAATTTAGATGAAGAAATTAATTATAAAAACTTTTTTATACCAAAAAATCTTTTTGTGATCAAAGAAATACAAAATCCTTACGGAACAAAAGCTTTTATTAAATTAGGATTTAAAAAATCTGATAATAATATAATTGCTGGTAATGTTTGATATCAAATAGATGGATTTAAAAAAGTTGAATCTCGAAATAGAGATTTAAATCTTAATTTTACAAACCAAAATTTAAAAACCACATATCTTTCACAAAATGAAATATTTCGTTCAAGGATACTTGAACCATACTGAAAAGATTTAGCATGATCTCTTAATAAAGAAAATAATACTGCTTCTTGAACATTAGATAAAAAATATTTAGAATATACATTATTACAAACTAATACTTCTGCAAGAAGTTTAAACTTAACATTCCATATAGCACCATTAATTTTTGATTCTGAAAAAGATAATCGTCAAAAACAAGAAAAATATGCTATTAAATATAGTTTAAATTTTGATAATTTATTAAATAATCAAAATTATATATATCAAAATAAATTTGTATTTGATATAGATCAAGAACATTATGAAATACCATATAAAATTCAAAGTATTTGAAATCCAGATAAGGGTATAGAATTTACTTTTAAAATAAGCGATGAAAACTATAAAATGTTAATAGATGTTACAAGCGCTTTAAACAAAAAAGATAACCTTGTTTTTGATAAAAATAGAGCAATAATAATTGCTCCATATGCATCAAAAGTTGTAATAAATTATATTAATTCTATCGAAGACGAAGGTTCATTTAGATTTGAGCAAACAAATCAATATGATTATAATAATATTGATTATGGTGCTTTAACTTTTATATCTGCAAATCAAGCAAAAGAACCTGCACAAGCATTTTTATTATTTAATAAAGGTTCACAAGTTGCTGATCATAATAAATATAATCCTAATCAAAATGTTGCTTTCAAACATAACGAAGGTTATGTTCCAAATAAGGAATGAATCAGAAAAGAATGAGGATATGATGAAAAATATGATCTTGTTAAAAATGTTAAAAAACGTGCTTTAAGATATATTAGACCTGGAAGTAGTGGATCATCCACAATGATTGGTAAAGTTAGTGATGAACCTAATGATATGAGATTTTACATTTTAACTAATCAACATGTTGAAAATGCTATCTCACGAAATTCACAGTTAGTTGATTCATCAAATAAATTCTATCCTAAAACCATAAAAGATTGAAGATCTTTTATGTTACCATATAACCGTTATGGAAACGATCTACGACCAGGTACATCTTTACATAATTTTCATCCATCATATACTAATCAAAATGCTGATCATAATTTAATTGATCGAAATATCGAAGTGATATGAACTGGAATACAAAGTTCTGAAATGAAAAATAATAATGGTTCTAATGGTAGAGGTATCGATGCAACTGTTTCTATTGTAGATTTTGCTTCTGAATACAAAAGAGCAATTAACAAAGCACAAGGAGATACAGCAAGATTTTTAAGAGAATGGTATGAACTTGATGATATCAAAATAGATAATAGTTATAAAGATAAAGAAATTTGAGTACCAACTATTCGTGATATAGGTCATATTGGTTTTCCAGGTTGAGGTGGTTTAACAGGTTATGTAAATCATAGACCAAATGTATCAAGTACTCAAACTGTATTTGATCAATTTCCTAATTATTCACCAATAATGTTTGGTGGTGGTAATTCAGGAACCGGATTTATTACTGGTGAAGATGCTTATATTTCTTTATGAAACTCTGGAAATGGTGGTGGTTATAGTGTTGGTTGACATTATGATACAAAAGATATGAACTATTTTGGTGTTAATTGAAATAATGAAAATCCACTTGATTTACCAAATAAATCAAGTCTTGGATTAAATATATTAAAATCAAGTCTTAGAAATCCAGAGGATTTTAAAGAACCTTGGTTTGCTTTACCTGTTAAGGGGTAAATTGCAGTTTCTTAGTAATATTTATAAAAATACGTTTAGACAGTTTTTATAAGTCTAAACGTATTTGTTTTATATTTTTAATGATTGTTTTATATTACTTTAAATTAAGAATGTAATTATAATTTGAATTTATAATGAAAATATGACTATTTTCAATTATTAATTTAATTCTGTTTCAGATGTTTTGGTACCATCTAAATCATAAGAATCTTTAGTTTTAATTTTTTCTTTTGGAATAGTAATATCATCTATTGTGATGCTAAGAACTTTACTCATTTTTTCACTTGATCTTAAAGCAAAGGTATTAGGTGATCTAAAATTAATCACTTCTGATTGATTATTTATTCTATAATCTTCATTATTTCCATATAGAACACGACCGGTATATTCAGGACCTGTTGTGATGGTATATCAATATTTAAATTTATTGATGAGTTTATTTTTAGGTTGAATTAATCCTTCTGGATTTTCTAATTTAAAGTGTAATGTAAATCTTTTATTATTTGAGTTATCATTTCAAGTACCTAATCTTTGAATATATGCATCATAAACTTTTCATTCAATTTTTCTTGCGTGATATCTTGTGACATTTTCTTGTACATTTGTATTTTCTTGTGTTTTTAACACATGTCCATTAATAGTAATTTGGTTCATTCATCAGTTTTTTGTTGCTTCTCCATTATTATTTGGTTCAGTTTCTTTACCTTCTAATTTAAATTCATATGTATTTACACCATTTTCTTTATGAGTAACAGAAAGATCTGTTCCCTTTATATTACCATCACTTGTTTTAAAAACAATTGGATCTGATGCTTTATCTACAATGTTATATCCTTTAATGTCAAATGTATATGTATATTTACCAGTATGAATATCTCATGTTCTATCAAAGTTTTGAACTAAGTTAGATAATTTGTGTAATTCCATTGCATAATTAAATTTAGCAACTTCTTCATTACCAAGTGTAAGACCTAAAACATTAATTGTTTTATCTTCATCCTTATCAATAACAAATTTAATTGTTACATCTTTTCCTTTTGTGGTTACAGAAGGTGTTGGTTGTGGAGCAACTGTTTCACCTTCTTCTTGTTGAGCACCAGAAGATGTTGAAGGCGCTGGTTGAGGTTGTGCTTGCGGTGATGTTTGAGTGTTTGAACCTTGGCTTGTATTTGGTGTTCCTGTTTCTGATCTATTTCATTCAGAACTATTAACTGTTAATAATGATTCACTTAATGTTGTATCATCTGTTTTAAGTTTAATTTCTTGTGTTTCACCTGATTTTACAAATCTTTTATCTAAAGTAACTGAAATTTCAAATTTAGAGTTTGTAATTCTTTTAACTGAATGACTTTTTAGAATCAATAATGTTTTACCATCAATTTCAGCTACTTTTTGACGGATTTCATTAAATTTGTTTGTAATTTCATCTTTATCAGTTAAATAATCATGATCCACACCTTGTGCAAGTTTTGTAGTTATTAACCGATCAAGTTGTGTTTTTAAAGTTTTTACTTCATTATATCTTTGATCATTTAATTTTTCATGCATTAAGGAATTATATTGTTCATTTATTTCATCTGTGAATGGTTTGAAATCTCTTAAATATAAACTTGGATTCATTACGTTAAGAATATATTCTTTTTTATGTTCATGATCTTTGAATAAAGAAATTTTAAATTCTTTTGCAATAACTTTATTGCTTAAGGTTTTTGTTGCAATTTCATCGACTACAACAGCAATATTTGCATCAACATTTTCAGAAGCAGTTTCATTTAAATATTTCTTAACATTAATTTTATCTGCTGTTAAAGTAGTTAAATCAAAATTACTTGTTAAATTATAATTTTTAATTTTATTTGCTTCTTGATCTGCATTTAAAATAGATGTATTATCAAGTTTTATAGTTTTGTCAAATTCAATAGATAAATCATTAGGGAATACAATGCTTGAAGAGTCTTTATATCTTTCTATATTGTTTGCTTCTGCTCATTTTTGTTTACCAGAATCTGTTAATTGTACAAGTTCAACTTCATTAAATCCTACTATACCAAAATTTGTTGTTGCTTTTTCATTAGTTGTTGTATCAGGTAAGTTTTGGCCTTTAATTCCATCTATTTCTGGCACCTTGAATTCAAATCTAATATATTTTGCTTTTACGGGATCAAAATTAATTTCTGCATAATCAACATTATCATTTGCTGCTCTATCAATTTCGCCATTACTATTTAAAATAAATAATTGTTCTTTTGTTTCTTTATCTTGATTTTTAACTCTTTCAAATTTTGTTCCATCTTCTGAATAATACAATTTAATAAACTGAGTTGGTAATGCTTTATTATTTTGAAGGCCACGTGAATATCCTCTTGCTCTAGTTCATAATTTAAATTGATTAACTACTGCATCATCTGATTTAAGTTTAATTGTAATATAACTTCTATCTTGTTCTTTACCATAAAAGTTTCATGAGTCTCATCTTGATGCTTGACCTTTATTTCCATCAACGACCATTGATAATGGTGCATGAGTAGGATTGAAATTAAATGATTGATCAACTACAACCTCTAAATTAGAAGTACCACCAAGAGTATTTAAGTCAGATGTTTCATATGTAACAGTTTTTGTTATACCTTTAATAACAACATTTAAATAGTCATAAACTGTTTGACTACCTTCTTTAAGTTTTTTTCCTTTAAAAGTTTCAAAACCTGGTTTAACTAATCTATCAATTTTTGTTGGTACACTAGGTTGTGTAGATGTGGTTATAGTTGATGTTGGTTTTTCTTCACCTGCTTCACTACTTGCAGAACCTGTTGTGACATCACTTCCACCTTGTGAAGAACCCGCTCCTGAATTAGCAGTAGGTTGTGCTTGTGCTCCAGTTTGAGAAGCATCAGTGTTTGTTGAAGAACCACCTGTTGTTGATGTACTAGCATCACTTGAATCATCTGAACCACTAGCATCTGCTTGATCATCTTGTACAACTTCTTCTTCAAGATTTTCAAATATTCAACCTTGTTCAATTTGTGATTTTAGTGCTTCTTTTACTGGTGTATCTTTAAAAGCATAAACATATTGTGTTTCTTCAAATGATTTTGTTTCTGTCATAACATTAGAAGGTGTTTCACGTAAGTTTTCTTTATCTTGTTTTGCTTTGTCAATAGCATCATCTAATCTTTGTTTTTCTTGTGCTAATTTTTCTTTTGTAGTATTTGTTTCTGCTTTAGCAGTTTCAGCTTGCATTTTAGCTGCTTCTAATTCTTTTTTAACTTCTGAATATTTACTTTCAGTCATACTATCAATTAATTCTTTTGCAGCATCAATTGATTTTTGTAATTCTACTTTAACTTCTTCAATTGAATTATTTTTAAGAATTTCAAGTTCTACTTCTTTAATAACTGCTGTTAATGAAGATGTTGAAGCATCAATATCCACTTTAGTTGATGTTGTACTTGTAGCAAATGCTTTAGCTTCTGAAAGTTTAGATGTTAATTTTGTTTTTAATTCTTGACTTAAACCTGTTTGGTCTAATGCTTCTGCTTTTTTAATTAACTCTTTTAAGTTAACTTTTAATTTATCTAATTTAGCTTTTTCTAAAGCTTTTTCTAAAGCAACTTTTGCACTTGAAACTTCATTTGCAGAAGCATCTGTTTTATCCACAACTGCTTGTGCACTCATTTTACTTTGCATTAGTTCATCTTTAACAGATTGATATTTAGAGTCTGTTAATTGTGTATCAATATATGAAGAAACTGTTGATATTGATGATATAAGTTGTGTTTTATCAACAGATTGTCCATTACTATCCAATGTTTGTTTAGAATTTTTTGCTTTATTAAAATTATCTTCAAGCATTCTTAATGCTTGTTCTACTTCGCTTTGAGTTGCATCTGTTTTGTCTACAACTGCTTGTGCTTGCATTTTATCTTGGATTAATTTATCTTTAATATTATTATATATTGCATCATTTAATTCTGATGTAATGTAAGAATTTACTTCACTAATTTTAGCTTGTAAAATTCCTTTATTAGTTGGGGCTTGTGGTTTTTTTGAAGTACCACATGAAGCAGCAACTACAAGTGGTACTGTAGCTGCTGATAAATTTGAGACAACTATTAGTCACTTATTACGCTTTTTCATAAAAATATTATTTATTTTCAAACATATTTTGAAAATAAAATCCTTTCTTAATTTAAATATAACTGATATATATATATATATATATAAGAAATGTAATGTAATAATTTTCTAAAAGTAAATTATTAAACATAAAAATAACTTTTTTATGTTTTAAAGGGGGACACAGAAATGACACAGTTATTTCTGTGTTTTCTTTTATAAAACAAAAGGAAGGGGGAGGGGTATACCCCTCGGGCTTCGCCCATAAAAATGAGCAAACATTTATCACACAAACAATGAGAATTTTGAATCAAAGAGTATTACAAAGCAAATAATAATTTTGCTAGTGAACAACTATTTTGAACTAATTTTTGTAATCAAAATAACATTAAATTTACTAAGCACGTAATTTATAGATTTAAACAAAAAATTAACTTGTATAATTTAAATATGAATTTAGATAGCAAAACAGGTAAATCACCAAAAGCAAATAAAGGAGTTGGTAGAAAAAAG
>NZ_JHWE01000042.1 GCF_000622205.1 Mycoplasma leonicaptivi ATCC 49890 | reverse complement strand
GAAAGAATACAATCAAATTTACAATGAAAAACGCCTCAAGAAGTTTGAGACGTTAATAAGTATTAATGGTCTAAAATAGACTTCCATGTTTATTCCACAAAACTTTATTTGGGTAAGTAGTGAAAGACAAAATAATTTTGAAACAGAAGACACATTTGCTTATGAAGAATTAACAAAACAAAAAATTAATGAATTAAATTTTGATTCTGAAGCAGAACTAGCATTTGCAAAAAAAATAAAAGATTATTTAGAATATAATGATATTAATGTATGAAGTAAAAATCCTGTTCCTAACGGTTTAGGTTTTGAATACATAAACGATGATTTTGAAGTACGTTGTTCTTATCCAGATTTTATTGTTAAAAAAGATAATCATTTTATATATTTTGAAGTTAAAACATATCAAAATGATATAGATATAAACAAAACTAAAAAACTTTTTGATGAATATAAAAAATATATTGAAAATCTACAAGAAGACAGTTTTGATCTTTCTTTAATAATTTGTTTAGTAGAAAATTCAAATGAAACTAAATTTAAGTATGGTGGTTGAAGCACTATTAAAAAAATAGATCAAAAACTAAAAGATATTGATACAAATAATTCTCATATTCATGATCAAATCATTAGCAAATCAGTAATTAGTTTAAAAGATATTTTAAATATTAAGTAAATGCTTAAATCAAAATTAGTCATTATACACTCTCAAATCCGTCTTTGTATTTTTTAATCTAAAACCTTAAAAATCACAGAAATACGTAAAGTTTTAATAATAAAATACCAATTTTAAATTGGTATTTTATTTTATACATAACTTAAAAATAAATCTAATGTTCCGTTTAAAATAAATTCTTCTTGATTTTTAGAAATTAATAAAACATCACCACTTTTTATTGGAGTATCATTAATAAATCCATTACCACTTAAAACTACTAATTCAACACAATGTTTAGCTAAATCAGTACTAATTTTAATGCTATTATTTTTTAATTCGTGTTTTTGGAGTTTAAAATAATTTGTTTTATAAAAATTATTATTATCTGTTTGTTTTTGTATTTCTGGTTTTAAATTACATTTTATAGTATCTAAAGATTCTTTTATATGAATGTCTCTTTTTTTACCATTTATATCAAGTCTTTCATAGTCATAAATTCTATATGTAATATCAGAAGATTGTTGTAACTCAAAAACCATTGTATTACCTGGTATTCCGTGAATCATACCTGCATTAATATAAACAAAATCATTATTTTCTAAGTGAATTTTGTTTAAATAATTTTCTACTTCTTTTGTATTCATAACTTTTTTAAAATCATTGATATCATTTGTTTTAGAACCTAAAATAAAAGGTTGATCTGAATTTTTTAAAACATATCAACATTCATTTTTGCCTAATGAATTAAACTGTTTTGCATATTCATTATCAGGATGTACTTGAATACTTAATGGAGTTTTAGAATCAAGCAGTTTGGTTAAGTTTGGATAAACAAAACTGCTTGCATCTTCATTTTTCAAATTAAAAAACTTTGGATTATTTAAAATAAATTCTCTAAGATTGTAATTTGTATTTAAAACCTTTGACTCAAAACCTTGAATAGATGATATTAATCAAGCTTCTCCGTAATCTTGATCTAAATCAAACATCTTTTTTAAGTTATCATTAGCTCAAGGGGTCTTTTTGAAATATGGTTGTAAAAAAATTATATTCATTTATGCTAATTTTTTATTATAAATTGAATTTGCAGATAAAACTGCTAAAATTCCTAATAAAACCCCTAATGTTATCATAAACGTTCCATATACAAATAATGAAATACTTACTTGTTTTAATGATTCAGATATGTTTTTAAACTCTTGTGAATTATGATCTGATATTTGACTTAATTGATTTTTTAATTCAATAAATTTTGTATATTCTGGACCACCTAATGAACCTAAAATAATTCCTATGATGAGAAAAACTATAGCTGCTGCAATAATAGAATAAAGAATAATTAAACTTTTTTTATTGTTCATTTTATTTTCTTCCTTTAAACATATTTTTTAATGAATCTTTGTAATTTGCAACTTTAATTGATGATGAACTGTTTTCTTGTGTTTTTGGTTTTCATAAACCATAAATTAATGCAGTTACAATAGTCCCTATTACAATCGCTAAGAAAAAGAAAGCAATTCCTAATCCTTTTCCGTGTATATCAGAACCAACAGCACCTAATATTGCAACAATAGGTCCACCATGCGCAGCGGCATTTGTTACAGATAAAACTCCTGCAAGTGCTCCTGCTATTGCAGAACCAATAACATTAGCAGTAATAACTCTTTTTGGATCAGAAACCGCAAATGGTATTGCTCCTTCAGATATACCTATAAATCCCATTACTAACGCAGATGCACCAAGTGATTTTTCTTGTTCATTGAATTTTTTTCTAAATAATAATGTAGCAAGACCCATTCCAAGTGGAGCAACTGGTATAGCAGCGGCAATCATTCCCATTGGCTCAAATATTTGTTGTGTAACTAATGCAGAACCAGTTAAGAAAGCAACTTTATTAATAGGACCACCCATATCAAAACCCGCCATTCCACCTAATAAAGCACCAACAACAAGTGCTATCCCTATTTTTAAACCACCTTCTGATTTAAAAATAGATTCTAAACCTGAAATAAATTTATCCATTACTCAACCAATTGGTGCCCCAATTAAGAAAATAACTAATAATGAATAAAATAATGTAACTCCAATTGGAATAACAAACATTGGAATAACAGCACTTAATGATTTTTGAATTTTTAGATTTGTTATGTATTTCACTGTATAACCTATTAAAATACCAAATATAATAGCACCTATAAATCCCATTGGGGTTCTAATTGATAAACCAGCGATATTATAAAATAAGCTATTATTATTTGCAACCATAGACACCACAAGTGCTGGCATTATTGCTGCTTTACCTGCTATTGAATAAGCAATGTAAGCACCTAATATACCAATCATAACCGTGAATGCTACAACACCTATTTGTAATAAGTATCATAGAAAGTCACCTTGAGGTGCTTCTAAATTATTACCATATATACTTTTTCCTAAACCTAAAGAAAGAGCAATCATGATTCCACCAAATATAACAAATGGAATCATATATGAAATCCCGGTAATAATATGTTTGAAAAATCCAACTTTTTCTGTTGATTTTTCTATTTTGTTAGCATTATTACTTTTGTGTACCTGAGCATTAATTGCTTTATTGATAACTTGCTCAGTATTTTTTATAGCATCTTTTGTTGATGTTACATAAACTTTTTTATTGTTAAAAGCATCTAAATTAACATCTAAATCACTTGCAATAACAACAAATTCTGCTTCTTGTATATCTTGATCTGTTAATTGATTTTTAACTCCTACTGAACCTCTTGTTTCAATTTTTGGATTATAACCAAGTTCTCTAAGTTTGTTTTCAAGAGCTTCTGCAGACATATATGTGTGAGCTAAACCAACAGTACATGCAGTTATACCAATTACCTTTTTACCTTTTGATTCAACTACTTCTTTTTCTTTTGTTAAATATGCATTTAATAAATCAATTATTTCTTGTTCACTTGTTGCTAATTTCAATTTCATTAGGTTATTTTTATCTAACAACATTGTTGACACCTTAGAAAGTGTTTCTAGATGAATATTATCCTTATTTGTTTTTGGTACAAGTATGCTAAATATATATTTAACCTTTGAACCATCGAATGTTTCTCATTCAATATCATTTTTTAACTTAATAAAAAATAATTTAGGTTCTAAAATAGCATCACTTTGTCCATGCGGAATTGCTATTTCATTCTCCATACCGGTAGAAACTTGATTTTCTCTATTTCATAAAGCTTCAAAAACTTCATTTGTATTATTAGTTATCCCAATTTCCTTGCTCTTTTGAGCAAGAAATTGAAAAACTTCATCTTTGCTTTGAAACTCTTTATCTAAGAAAATAGTTTCTTGTGAAAAAATTTTCATTTTGCCTCCTGTTTTATTTATGGGTAATATTATATATAAATATTTAAACAAATTGTTTAAACTATTAATACAATTTTTCCCTAACAAGACTTTTTAATATACAAATTAATATTTTATTAATTTGTTATTTTATGTTCCTTGTTATATAATAGACATATGCCAGAATATCCAGAAGTTACTGTTGTAAGAAAATCATTAAATAATTATGTAAAAAACAGATTTATTACAAAAATAGAGGTGAAAGTTCCAAAATTAATCAAAAATACAAATCAAGAAAATTTTGTTAATTTTTTATTAAATGAACAGGTTTTAGATGTTGAAAATTTTGGAAAGTTTTTAGTATTTAATTTAAAATCTAAAAAGCGTTTAATTTCCCACCTTAGAATGTCCGGTAAATATTTTATTAGACAAGAAAACGATCCTAATTTATATGCTTACAAACATGATTGTATCTACTTTTTTTTAGATAATCAAAATGTTGTTGTTTATAATGATTCAAGAATGTTTGGATCATTTGAAATAATAAACTCAGATGATTTAAGATCTTTATATGAAATTAAGAAATTAGCACAACTTCCAAGGGATGTTGATGTTAAAATTTTGTTTAATAAAATAAAAAACAAAAATATTAGTATTAAAAAAGTTTTACTTGATCAATCCCTTGTTTTAGGAATCGGAAATATATATGCTGACGAATCTTTATTTGCTTCTAAAATATATCCTATGAAAAAAGCAAAAGATGTTACACTACAAGAACTAAAAACTATCTTAAATCACGCTCAAAATATTATGGATAAAAGTATTGAATTAGGTGGAAGTAGTGTGCAAACATATAGTTCGGTAAACGGGATTACAGGAAAGTTTCAAAACAATCTAATGGTTTATTCAAAGCACGATCAATTGTGTCAAGTATGCAAGCAAGAAAAAATTGTTAAGGTAAAACTGGATTTCAAAGAAAACGGAAGGGGAACATCGTATTGTCCAAAATGTCAAAATTAAATTCTAAAAGTGTTACTTTTGTTATTGATATGTTAAATGGTTTTACTTATGAAGGTCCATTAGCAAGTTCGGTAATAGCAGAAGTAATTGATCCTATTCAAAACTATTTAAAAGATCAAGAAAATATCTTTTTTATATGTGATTCACATAGTGAAACAGATATTGAAATGCAACAATATCCTAATCACTGTATTGCTGGATCAAGTGAAAGTTTAGTTGTTCCTGAACTAAATAAGTTTATAACTAAAAATAATATTATTAAAAAACATACAACAAATGGTTTTTTCACAACACCTAAATCTCTTTTAAGAAAATTTGATGAATATAACATTGTTGGTTGTTGTACAGATATTTGCGTGTTACAATTTGCATTAACTCTAAAAATGTGACTAAATCATACAAATCAAGATAAAAAAGTAAATGTTATAAAAAATTGTGTAGCTACTTTTGATTTACCAAATCATAATGCTAAAGAATATAATGATTTTGCATTAAAATTAATGCAAAATGCAGGTATTATAATAAAATAATGAACAAAACAGTTGATTTACATGGTTTAGAAGTTTATCAAGCTACACCTAAAATCCAAATTGCTATTTTAGAACTTGTCAAAAATAAATATAATGAAACACTTATTATAACCGGTAAAGGTACTGGTGCTTTACAAACTGAAGTTGAAAGACTTATTAAAAATCATAATTTAACAAATAATATTAAAATTAACTATGATAAAGTAAATAATAATGGTGCTTATTACTTATATATTTCAAATAATTTTGATTATACTTATGATTTTGAACACAAAGAAATATCGAAAAAAGAAATTAATGCCTTATTTGAGTTATATAAAAAATAATTTATGACTCTTAATTACAAAATTAAATATAATTTTGTCTTGAAAATAAAGTTTTATAATTATATTGCATCGTTAGCTCAGCCGGTAGAGCAACTGGCTCTTAACCAGTGGGTCGCAGGTTCAAACCCTGTACGATGTACCATATATTTATAATACCAATCATAAATATGAAATTTTTTTCATATTTATGATATTTTTTTTAATTTTTATTTATATTTATTAAGTTTTTTATTAAAATAAAAATATACACTTCTTGAAAGGTGTGTAATTTTTATTAATTTTTTATAATTTTAAAGGGGGAATATGGATAATAATTTAACAAATAATGACAATTCTTCTAATAATGATACAGTTTGACATAAATTAGTTAAAAAAAATACTGTTTATAACAGAACAAAAATGTCTAATTTTGGTTTAAAATTAAACAGACTTTATACGAATTTACCTGCGTGAAAAATTGTTGCAATTACTATTACAACTGCAGTTTTTTTTGGAGTTATAAGTGTGTTTTTTGTTAAAAATGTGGGTATTTATAACTTTGGTCTTGCCGCTATTGGACAAGCTTTATCAAGACTAATTGTTGTTTCAGTATCAGAAGATACATTTTCAATTGGATTAAGAAATTTAATAGAACAATTTACATTCTGAATTGCTTACATAATTTTAAGTATTCCAATATTTATTTTTGGTTATAAAAAAATTGGTGCATTATTTAGTAATTTAACTGTTTTATTTTTAGTTGTTTCATCACTTGTTTCTTTTGCAATAGGTTTTATACCTGGTGCAAATGATGTATATTTAATAGGAAATTTTGCAAATAATGAAGTTAAAAGTGCTTTAAGTGATTATCAAAAACCTTTAAGTTCATTAATACCTTTATCATGAAGCGATGGTGGTAATACACTAGCTTTAACTTTATATGCTGTTGTTTATGGTTATTTACTTGCATGAGTTTTTGCTATTATACAAATTATTGGTGGAACAGCTGGTGTTACAGGTGTTATTGGTGAATGGTATGCAAATACAAAACAAAAATCATTTGGTTCTATTTCTGGTTACATGAACATTATAATTGTAATTATCGGTGTTTTAATTGGTTCATGATTACCTGGTTCAATTCTACTAACTACTGCAAAAAATTCCGCACTACAAAATTTTGGAGAAAATTCCGAGCAATATAAACAAATTGCTAAATTAGCTGAAAAAGCCTGAACATTTGAATTATATTTATCTCCTAATTTTGTCGCAACAGTTTTAACAAATGTTGTTTATATAATAACCTTAAACAAACTTTATCCTAAATTTAAACTTGTAAGAGTAGAAATATACTCATTAAAACACTCTGATGAAATAGCAGCAGTTATTGCACAAGATAAAAAAATTGTAACTGGTTTAACTGAATTTCATGCACACGGTGGTTTTTCAAAAGAAAAACTTAGTGTTATAACATCTGTTACATTGTTTAGACAAGTTAATAGAGTTATAAGAGATGTTAGAAAAATAGATGAAGAAGCATTTATATCAATTTCTGATGTAACAAGCATAGATGGATACATTTATTTACCAAAAGATAAGTTTTAAGCTCTTATTTCAATAAAAAAGTTATTTTTTCCTTTTTTAAAGGGGGACACAGAAATGACACAGTTATTTCTGTGTTTTCTTTTATAAAACAAAAGGAAGGGGGAGGGGTATACCCCTCGGGCTTCGCCCATAAAAATGAGCAAACATTTATCACACAAACAATGAGAATTTTGAATCAAAGAGTATTACAAAGCAAATAATAATTTTGCTAGTGAACAACTATTTTGAACTAATTTTTGTAATCAAAATAACATTAAATTTACTAAGCACGTAATTTATAGATTTAAACAAAAAATTAACTTGTATAATTTAAATATGAATTTAGATAGCAAAACAGGTAAATCACCAAAAGCAAATAAAGGAGTTGGTAGAAAAAAGA
>NZ_JHWE01000041.1 GCF_000622205.1 Mycoplasma leonicaptivi ATCC 49890 | reverse complement strand
CTGATGGTGTTTTAGAAAGTAAAACCTTTATAACTTTCATTGCTTCCATAGTTAAAAGTTTTATTAAGTTTCATTGTTCTGATTTATTAAAAAATAAATCAAGTTTAACATTTAATTCAATAATAGATGAATTATCAAAAATTGAGGTTTCAAAATTTGATGAAAAATATATAAGAAAAAATTCTCTAACTGCAAAACAAAAAGAAATACTCAAAAATTTGAATATTTCTTCTGATGAATTATATAGTTTCATAATATCTATAAACGAAAAAATTTCTTAATTTTTTTTATTTAGTATAAAATTTACTGAAAGTTTAAAATACTTTCGAAAAATAACTTTTTACCTTGGTGTTAGTGTTATTTTATTAACTATTTTAAGTGTTTTAAGCGCAATGATTTGACCAAGAATTTATACAAACGAAGAACTTACTAAAAGAGCAAATGATTTAACAACTTTACCACCTGAATTTATTTTTGGTAGATTTACTCATTGATTTTATTTTACAAATCATACTAATTTCTTCCTTGGTTTTGCTATTCTTTTTGTGCTTTAAAACCAAATGATAAAAGAAAAAACTTTTTGTTTAATACTGTTGCATTGATAACAATAACATTTTTGATTTATTGAAGTTTAATATCTTGAACAAATAATTGAAATAGGGTAATTGGTTCAATAAGATCAATAGTAACTCATTGTATCAACCCTGTTATTGGATTTATTGTATTATTTTTATACAGAAAACATTTAAATTTAAATCTAAAATCGGCATTTGCATTTAGTTCAATATATATGTTTACATATTTTATTTTTAGTATTTTATTATTTGTAATAACCAAACAACTAAATGATAAACCATTTGATGTTGTTGGTGTATCCCCTTATAAATTTTTAAATCCACTTAAACCGTTATTTGTAAAAACAAGTAATATTGGTGTTCTTGTATCACTAAATGTATTAATTATTTTACTCGCTGCAACTTTACCTGTTTTAATGGGAACATTTTGAATTTTTGTTTATAAAATAAAAATGAATTGAAGTTTAAAAATTTTTAAAAAAGGAAAATAATGAAGGATATTTTGATAACTAATGAGGAAAATTTTAGATTTAAATTAAGGGTGGGCGCAATAATTAAATATAAAAATAAAATTCTAATTACAAGCGATCCATGAAATAATTACTGGTATTTACCAGGTGGAAAGTCTACTTTTGGTGAATCAACACAACAAACCTTAGAAAGAGAAATAAAAGAAGAATTAAATTGTCAAGTTGATACTTTTAAATTTGCTTTTTTAACAGAAAACTTTTATACAAAAGCAGATAATATTAAATATCATGAATTATGTTTTTATTATTCAATAAAGTTGAAATCATACGATGAAATAACACAAAAAAATGAATTTATTAGAATAGAAAATGGAAACAAATTTAGATTTAAATGAGTTAGCAAAAAAGAATTAAAAGGTTGAAATTTTCACCCTAATATTGTCATTGATCAAATTTGAAAAATGCTTTCTAATAAAAAACTTATAATTATAAAATAGGAGAAAACATGATAGATAAAAAATATGAAAAATTAGCAAATAAAATTGATAAATATATGAAAATTGAAGCAATATCAAGATTTGAAGAGCCAGTTGTTGAAGAATTAAAGAAAAATATCAACTTAAATAAATTTGAAGTTTTCAGAGACAAAATGGGTTCGGTAATTTTCTTTAAAAAATCTAAAAAACTAAATGCTCCAAAAGTTATGCTTTCGGCACATATGGACGAAGTTGGTTATATGGTTAGAATGATTAAAGATAATGGAAACTTAATGGTTACACCAATTGGTGGTGTATGAGCAAATACAGTAATCGGAACAAAAGCAGTTGTTATTTCTTCTGAAACTAATAAAAGATTCGAAGGCGTTTTTGGACATACATCAATTCACATTCAAACTGATGAAGTATATAAGGCAGCTGTTAAAAACGATGATCTTTATGTCGATCTAGGTTTTAAATCCAAAAAAGAAGTCGAAGAAGCACAAATTAACATTGGTGATAAAATCTTTATGACTGGTGAAACTGTTTTATTAGCAAATGATTTAATTGGTGGTAAAGCAATGGATAATCGTGCTGGTGTCACAGTTATTGATTTTGTTGCTAATAACATTGCAGATTTAGAACTTGATTGCGACGTTTATCTTGTTGGTACAGTACAAGAAGAAGTTGGAACTAGAGGGGCAAAAACATCTGTTTCAATCATCAATCCAGATGTTGCTTTTGCAGTTGATACAGGTGCTGCACATGATACAACTGGAGCAAAAGAAGGAACACCTGTTTTAGGTAAGGGTGTAAGTATTTTAGTAAAAGATTCAGGAACATTACCTGATCCAAAATTAATTAAATATTTATTTGATATTGCTAAAGATAAAAAAATACCAGCTTACAAATATGTAGCTGGCGGTGGTGGAACTGATGCTGCTGAATTACAATATGCACCTGGTGGCGCTGCTGTTATGACTATATCTATTCCTCAAAGATATCTTCACAGTCCAATTGGTGTTGCTTCATTGCTTGATATTCAAGCAACAATTGATTTAATGACAGAATTTATTAAATCTTATTCAAGTGAAACACATAATGAAAAATTAATGTATAAATAATAAAGTTGCTTAGTTATACTAAGCAACTTTTAATTTAAAGACTTTTTGTCTTCTTCACCTTGGATGTGACACTTTCTACATCTTGCTTCATATTCGTTGTCACCTAAAACATTAAGATTATTATTGTTTTCTTTTCTAAAAGAAAATGCAGCATCTGATTTACATTTTAAACAAACTGCTTTTAGTTTAATAATATCATCAGCAACTGATAAAAGTCCTGGTGTGACACCAAAAGGTCTTCTTAAAAAATCCATATCAAGACCTGAAACAATAACCCTAACACCATTTCAAACTAATGTATCAATTACTTCAAAAATACCTTCATCAAGAAAATTAACTTCATCAATAGCAACTGCTTTATATTCATTATTTCAAATTTTTAATATATCTTTTGCTTTTTCAATTGTATGTGCTTTTATTTTTGCACCAGTTCTACTTACAACTTCTGTGTGTGAAAATCTTGTATCAAATGCAGGTTTAAAAACAATAGTATTTATTTCTGCAATTTCTAAAATTTTAATTCTTTTAAGTAACTCTTCTGTTTTACCAGAAAACATTGGTCCAGTAATTACTTCCAATGTTCCTTCAGGTCTTTTTAAAATCATAATACTCCTTTGATTAAATTGCGTATTTACTATTTTATAACAAGATTAATAAAACTCAAAAAACTTTTATCAAAATAAATAAAATTTTGATAATATTAATTTATGCAAGTAAATAATTTAACATTAATAAGTATAACAATGTTTTTAATTATATTTTTGTTTTTTGCTATTTCACCGATTTTAAAACAAAGAATTTTTAAAGTTAATAAGGTAGTTTTTAAAGCAAATAAGGTTTCTTTATTAAATATTATTTATTATTTATTAGTTCTTTTTATTTTAAGTTTAATTTGATTTATTTTAGTGGTTACAAAAACACTGATATTAGATTTAACTAACGTAAAACAACCTTCATTTCTTGAAAATAATCCATATTTTATCCCTTTAATAGCGCTTGTTTGTGTATTTCCTTCATTAGTTTATTCAATAATTTTGTATTTGACAATGAAAGTTAATAAAGGTATTACAAAACAAGAAATTAGTAATTTTGAATATAAAAATTTTAGTATTAAAGAAATTGAAATGTCTTCAATAACTCTTGGTGGAAGCGGAAGAAGATATAAAACAGTAACTTATACTTTTGAAAGTTGATTAGCATCTGTCTGATTTTTAGCTTTTTTAGGTAAAAAAATGTTAATAAGACAAATGATTAAAAAAACTCTTTATTTTGCTGCATACGGTATTGAAAACAGACCCCAATTACCTTCACAAACCTTAGAAGACTATTGTGTTTTATATCTTTATGCATCAATTGAAATTACTAATAAAAATATTAAGAAGTTTAAAATAACTATTAATGATCTTCTCTTATATTGTGATAAACTTATTTAATCAAGATTGATAAAAAACTTAACTTAATAATTTAAGTTAAGTTTTATTTTAGTTAATTCTTTTATCAATTCAGTCAATCATTATTTCTTCTGGAATATATTCATAACCTTTTTCAATAATTTCTTGACCTGAAAGTAAAATCATTGTTGGAACTTTTAAAACTGCCCATTTGGTGTCTGGATTTCTAAAAAGTTGTGCTTCTTCTGCATCTACATTTATAAATTTAATTTCAGGTCTGTCTTTAAATTTATCAGCAACATAATTTAATGGTCTTTTCATCATTTGACAGTCACCACATCATTCTGCTGTAAAAGTAATAAAAATTAATTCTCCTGGTTTGTTAGCATTTAAAATTTTTTCTGCTTCTGCTCATTTAAGTTTTTGATACATAAAATCTCCTTATTTATTAAATGGTGAGTGTTTATTGAGTCAATTGCTAATTTTACTATTAGTGCTTTTATTCTCAATTCAACTCTGTTTTTCAATTGTTTGCTCTTGTTTTTCAGTAACTGATGTTTCTTTTGTTTTAGGTTCTTGTAAACTTTGTTTTTGTTTTAATGGATTTGTAAAGAAAAAATGATTTTCTTGTTCGTTGTTCTTAAAATCAAAAATATCTTCTGTAACTATTTCATTTTGTTCAAGATTTAAAGTTTGTAATTCTTGTTCAAGAACTTCTGCTTCATTTGATAAACCTTTATCTAAACTCTCTTGTGTTTTTTTAACTAAATACCTTACTTTTTGAGGTATTAAACTTTTTAAAACTTCTTTTTCAATTAACTTATATTTTTTATTTGAAAAATCAATATTGTATTCTCAACAGACTTGCTTTAAAAATTCTAACCAAAATAGTACATTTGGTGTTTGCGCAAGAGCTGAATTAAATCTCATAACTCTTTCTTTACGTTTTTTTAAATTATCTTTATAAGTACATTTTTTGCTTAAAAAACTTTTTAATGAAGTATCTAAAAATAAAAAATTTATTAAAGCAAAGGAAGTAAAACCAATTGAAACCACAAGATTGAAAACTGGTGATAGTGTAGCATAATATAAAACATTTAAAATAGCATCAAATATAAATCCGACATTATTTTTTATAGCATAATTTTTATAAAACTCCATTAGTGTATAACTTTGTGTTTGTCTATCATAAGCAGAATTATAAAAAGAATTTCACCAACCTTTTGTTCAAAGAATATTTAAATTATTTGTCTGAAAATCAAATAAGTGTCCTTCACCATAAATATAATGAACACTCATATGATCCAATACAATGCACAATATAAACAAACTTAACAAAAGCGAACAAATCTTTTTGTAAGCATCATTAAATTTAATCTTATTTGTTTTATAAAATCAACCTAATGCAAGTGATTTAGAATTGTAATGCACTCTAATATATTGTAAAATATTTCAAATAAGCATAAATGGTAAGACAATAAAAATTGTATTACCTAATAAAAGTCCAAAAGTGAAGTTATAAAATAAAATAAAACCTTCAATATAATAAAATATATATTTTAAAAGAAAAAAAGTAAAACTAAGACAAAATATTAAACTTATAATTAAAGGAAAAATTATTTTTTTACGATTAAAAAATATTAAACCTTTACAATCTTGTTCCACATTAACAAAACCAAGTAGGTTGTATAAATCTTTTCTTTTCATATTAAATAATAGGTGTTAAAGTAAATGCTACTAGTGGATCTTTATCTAAAAGTTTAAAAATTTTCTTTCTTACTGTTTTTCTAACTTTTTCATTAAATTCATTCATAGAACCAAAAACATTTTCTTGCATTATGTCTAAAATTATAGATTTAATAAAGTTGTTTGTTGATTCATATTCTGTTTGATCAATAACACCAACATAATTAATAATTAAATCATTTATAATCTTTTTTTCTTTAGAATCATAAAGAGCATTAATAATAATAACCCCTTCACGACCTAATACTTCACGCTCATTAATAACTTCGGATGAAATATCACCAATTCCAAAACCATCAACAATAACATCACTTATTTCTTTGATTTTTCCATTATGTGAAAACTTTTTACCATCAACAAAATGTAAAATTTTACCATTAGTTAATAATAAAGATTGAGTTTTAATTTCTGGTTCTATATTATTTTTAATGTAATTAATTGCATCTGTTAAGTATCTATACAACCCTTGTGTTGGTAAAAAGAAGTCTGGTTTAAGGTTTTTAATTAAATTTAATAAATCTTCTTTTGTAGGTCTACAGTAAAAATATTCATTATCATTTATTTCAATTAATTCAGGTGTTATTTTTGCTATTTCATCAAGAATACTTGCATATTGTGATTCCATACCATTAACAGGTGGGGCAATAATTAAAACTCGATCATTTTTTTGTATTTTAAGATAAACATCCTCACCATTAATTACACGTAAAAAACGTGTATATAATCTTTCGATTGCACCAGTAACCAAAATAACTGCGTTTTCAATGTTTGGAATGTTTTTATATTCAAATAACTCAGGTATGAAAATTTTATTACCTAATTTTGCATTATGTTCTTTAATTAAATCTAACATATCTGCATAGTTTTTACCATATGGAATAATTGGTCTTTTATATTTTGTTGCAAGTAAAAGAATTTGATGAAGTGAAATCATATCTTCACTATATCCACCAACAATAATTCTAGAATTTTTTGGAGTGCTTTCAAATAAATCAAACACTTTTTTTGGTAATCTAAACTTATCCATTGCTTTACCATTATAATTACTTTTACCTGCATCAGATACAAGTGCAATTATTTTTCTATTTGAAAAGAATTTTGGTAAATGCAAAAATCAAGCTCTACCAAAAATATCTAAATTACCCTCTACATAGTTAAACATAAAAATATAATCACCATTTTTGGTTATAAAATCAATTCCAATATTTCCTGGTACACTTCCAGGTAAAGAAAGTGGTTGCACATAAATATCACCAATTTTTTTTCTTTCTTTAAAAACAAAAATTTTATAATTATTTTTAGAAATATTATATTTTACGAGTCTATCTTGAATTATTGATTTACTTATTTCTGAACAATAAATTTTTAGACCTGGAATATTCATTATTAATCAAGGTAATGCTGAAAATGTTTCATTTTTAACATCTGTTATAAAAATACCCTTTATGTTATTTTTATTTTTTATTAAGTAATCAAAATTAGGAATAATTGTATCAACACCATTTAAAGAATTTATAGGGATCTTAACTCCAGAATTAATAATATAAATATCTTCTGCATATGTAAAAACAAAACAGTTTTTACCGTTTTCGTCTTGGCCACCAAGGGCAAAAATCCTTGTATTCTCCATTTTTCTCCTTTTTATTATTTTTGGAATTAAAAGACAAATTTTATTTTGTTATTATATCAAAAGTTTTATGAAATTTTGCCAAAACACTATGATATATAGCAAAATTTCTGTTAACTTACTTAAAATTTTAATAATTAAAAGCAAGCTTGGTGCTTGCTTTTAAGTTAAGGATTATTTATTCTTTTTCTTTTTAAAAATTAATAGTGATAAACCTGCTATGAAAGCTAATATCGAAATTGTCACAGATACTGCAAGAGCTATAATTCCACCTTTTGATTTTGAAGGTTTTGTATTTTTATCATCTGGTGTTTGATTTGAAGAGGGACTGTACGATATTTTGTGTAAATTCTCATAAACTTATTTTTTGATAATAAGAGAATTGCGATAGCAAAACACAAATCTGGTCTAATTATAA
>NZ_JHWE01000040.1 GCF_000622205.1 Mycoplasma leonicaptivi ATCC 49890 | reverse complement strand
AGTATTCTTCACAAGAGTATAAAAAATTAGTTGATAAAATTAATGGAAAAATTTCAATGTCTAGAGTTGGTAATTCCTTAGATAATAGAGAAGTTGAATATTTCTTTTCGATATTAAAAACAGAATGTTTATATTTAAACAAAATAAAGGAAATGACTTTTAAAGAATTAAAATCATTAATTGAATCGTTTATTGTAAAATATAATAATGAAAGATTTCAATCAAATCTTAATTGAAAAACACCTCAAGAAACTTGAAGTGCTTTAAAATTATAATTGTTTCAAATCTGTGTCCCTGTTTATTTTTAAGGTCAAAATAACTTTTTTTGCATTTTGATTAAAATTAAAATTTAATATAATTAATTTATGAATTTTGCAAATAATGAATTACATAAAAAAACAATAGTTTCACCAATGGAAAGAAAATTTTGAGGTCTTTCTTTATCAATATTTGGAGTTGGTTTTGCTGTTGTTGTTGCTTTATCACTTGTATTTATACATCTTTTAACAAAATATTTACCACTAAGTGGTTTTCAATATGTTCAATGATTTTTATATGGTGCATTTTTTGGATTACTTATTGTTAGTTTTATAAATTTAAGAATTAACCACCTAAGTCTGGGAGGATTAATATTATTTTATATAGTAAATATTTTGTTGTATTCAATAATATTTTCTGCACTTGTCTTTTATTTATTTGTAACAAATAGTTTAGATTATAGAAAATTTTTAGGTATTAGTTTGTTACCGTTACTTATAATTGCTGTTTGTGGAATAATAGGATATTTTGATTTATTAAAACAAAGATTTGTAGCATTTTTAATAATTGTTTTTTCAATAACAAGTTTAGTATTATTTTTTGTATCTATATTTGTTTTAAAAATTTCTTGATATTATTCACTTACAACAATAGTGCTTATTTCACTAATAACAATTTCTGACTTTTATTTTGCAAAAAATGATTTAAAAACATTTTACGGAAGTAGTGATGTACTTGTTTTAAAAAGATCATTAGTTTTTGGGATTAGAATATTCTTAAATTCTATGTCACTATTTTTACACTTGATTTTTCTTTTTACAAGAAAAAACTAAAATAGGTTTTACCTATTTTTTGTTTACACTTTTAAAGACAAGTTGATAAATTGATGATAAAAATTACAAAAGTTTTTAGGTAAAAATACATTTTTATAATATACTTGATTTTTAAAAGGAGACTATATGAATAAAATTAAAAGTTTAAAATTATTATTTACTTCTTTAGGTGGTGTTATACCATTTTTTGCAGTTTCATGCAAAACCGAAAAAGAAAATAATACAAAAACTGATGAAAAATCTGGACAAGATTCAACACTTAATCAAAAGCAAGAAACATCTAATGAAAACTTGTCAAATGTTGAAAAATGATCTAATCAAAATGCTACAAATTTATTAGAACTTAAAAACAAAGAAAATTTTGATAAATTTTTAAAATTACAAAATCCTGTATTGGTTTTTGATAGAGTTAATAAAGTAGTTATTTATCAACCACAAGGTACAAAACAAGTAAATTGAAAAGAAATAAATACTTCTGAATTTGAATTATTTGAATTAAACACAGATACTAAATTTCAGCTTGTTCACCCAATAGAAACAATTTATGAAAATGCAAAAAAGCAAAAAAGAGCAAACTCATTTTTAGATTATAAAATTGATAACGACAAAATTATTATTAAATATAAGGTCTATGAATACAAAAAAAGCGATTTAACTCAAATTACTAAAAAAATATTTACAAGTGAAATATCTTTAAATCAAGAAAAAAATATTAAAGATAATAAGCAAGAAGAAAGTACATCAGACGTAATTTCAAATTATCAAAATATTGAAATAGATGCTACTAAATATATTTATGATAGTAGTGATAATTATTATCAATCACTTGAAGGTTTATCTGGTATACAACTTTGAAAAGCACTTAATCAGATAAACATTTCTAAAAGACAATATAATTCTGGTTACAAAGCCCTTCCAAACTTTTATAATACTTCTAACGCTTTTAAAGACACCTTATATGAAAAAGATAATACCATTCTTGATATATATTCTGAAGTAATAAACGGAAGTGATCCTTATACTTTTAAATCATATAAAACAGTTGGTGGAGGGAGCGAAGGAGATGGTATGAATCGAGAGCATATAATTCCTCAGTCTTGATTTAATAAAACAGAACCAATTAGAAGTGATGCAACTTTTGTTTGACCAACAGATATAAAAGTAAATAACATAAGAGGTAATTTTCCGCATGATGATGTTGTAACTATAACCCAGCAAACTAAAAACAAATCTAAACTTGGTAAAAATATTAATTCAGAAACCGTTTTTGAAGTAACAGATGATTTTAAAGGCGATATAGCAAGGGCTTATTTTTACTTTGTTTCAGCATACAATGATAAAGACATTTATAATGGAAAAAATAATATTTTTACTAAAAACTTTCCTAACATTAAGTCTCACTATTTAAAATCTTACTTAAACTGACACAAAAGAGATAAAATTGATAATTTTGATGTTAAAAGAAATAATGAAACATATAAATTCAATAAAATAAGAAATCCTTTTATTGACTATCCGGACATTTTAAATAATATTTTTGGAAAAAATCCAAAGCCTTTTAAAAATAAAGGTGTGTTAACAGCAATAAAATAAGATAAATTAAAACATTTGTTATTCAACTAATAAGTTATATAACAAATGTTTTTATCATTTTATTGAAAATTCATTTGCAATATTTTAAAATTACAGATTAATAAATATTATAATAATAGTATAATTTAAAAAATAAAGGAGAAAGATGAATACTAAGCAAAAACTGGTTATCTGATCAATATGTTCAGCATTTTCTTTTTTACTTTTTATTATTTTACTTACATTTACAATAATAAATATTAATGAATTATTTCCATCTATTTTATTAATTATTGGAGTTATAAGTACTTTAATTGTTTCAATTACTTTATTATATTTTGCTGTTATTAATTTTACATACTCAAGAGAACTTATAAAAAAATCATTTAATGGTTTTATAGAAGAAATAATCACTAAAAACGATATGGGTTTACTAATTTTTGATGTTAATCAAAAAATTATTTGGAGTAGTACATATATTAAAAAAATATTTGACAATGATTATATTGGTCTTAATTTAACAGATTTTTTAAAGACTTTTGATAAAGAATTAGATATACTAGCACTTTTTAACGATTTAAATCTTAAAGTGGATTATGGATCAAAAAACTATCAACTACAATTTTGACCTATTAATAATTCAGTTATTATTAAAGATATATCATCAGAAGAATTATATAAAAAAGAAGCTTGGGAGCAAAAAAGTGTTATTGGAGAAATCGAAATCGATAATTATCAATTATTTCAGTCTTATTTTTCTGAAGAAGAAATATTTTATATTAATAAACTAGTTATTGATACTCTTAACCTTTGTGTTGAAAAATATAACTTTATTTATAGACAATATACTAATGGTAAGTTCGTTGTAATAACAAACGAACTTTCGCTTCAAAAAATGATGGATGATAATTTTGATATTATTTTAAATATAAATGATCAATTAAAAAAGATTGATGTTTCAAAAGTTACATTAAGTTGTGGTTTTTCACATGGGTGATCTTCACTGAAATCAAAACTTGAATTTTCTAAAAAAGCTTTATTACAATCACAATCAAGAGGTGGTGATCAAGTATCAATTTTTGCAAATGATCAATCTCCAATATATTATGGTTCAAATAGCGAAATTTTAAAAGAAACATCAAGAACTAAGATAAAAGATGTTGCAAAAAGTTTTGAAAAAATATTGCTTCAAAACGATATTGAAAATGTTATTATTTATGGGCATACTTTTGCAGATTTAGATGCAATTGGTTCTGCAATGGGAATTTATGAAATAGCAAAAAGTTTTTATAAAAATGCTTATATTTGTTGCGAATCTAAGGATAGTACGGTTGAAAAACATTTAAACGATTTGTTTACAAATCCAAAAACAAAAAATATTTTTATTAAATCGTATTTTGCAAATAAAATAACAAATAATAAAACAGTTGTTGTGCTTGTTGATAATTCTCATCCTGCAAGAACAGACAACATTCATGCACTAAATAACTGTGAAAGAGAAAATATTTTTATTTTAGATCATCATAGAGTATCTAACTCAATTGATTTTTGTTTAAAAAGAAATGCTTATATAGATACGGTTGCTTCATCTGCTTCTGAAATTGTTACAGAAATGATTTCTTTCTTAGATTATAGAGTAAAGATTTCAAGTAAAACTGCACAATATTTATTAAATGGAATTTATTTAGATACAAATAATTTTTCTAAATCCACAAGTCCAAGAACTTTTTATGCAGCTTCTTGACTTGAAGAAAAAGGAGCACAATCTAGTATATCATCTGAATTATTAAAAATAGATTTTAAAACACAAGAAAAAGTACAAAAACTGATTGAAAATGCTAAAGAAGTTAAACCGGGTTTTTTCTTAGCGTATTCTGAAATTTCAGCAACTAATGATGAAATTTCAATCGCATCTAACGAATTACTTAAAATTAAAGATCGTGTTGCTTCATTTGTTGTTGCTAAACTTACTGGAACAAACACATATAAATTAAGTGCAAGAGGTATAAACACAAATGTTCAAGTAATTTGTGAAGGTGTTGGTGGTGGTGGTCATTTTAATTCCGCTGCTGCTCAAACAAATGAAAAACTTGATATTTTTATTGATAATTTAGTTCAAGTTATTAATACAAGTAAATAAATTATATTAAGGAGAAAATAATGAAAGTAATATTATTAAAAACATGTAAAGATGGAAAAGAAAACACAATAATCGATGTTGCTGCAGGTTATGCAACAAACTTTTTAATAAAAAAAGGTTTTGCTGTTGCATATAATGAAAATACAGCAAAAAATTTAGAAAAAAAATTAGATAATTTAGCTGCTGATGAACACGAAAAAAGAACAGAAGCCTTAGTGATTAAAGATAAAATTGAAGAATTAAATATTAAATTTGAACTAACTTCAAACATTGATGCTAATTGTAATTTAAATGTTCATGGTTCTGTATCTACAAAAGATGTTGATAAAAAATTAAAAGAACTTGGTTTTAATTTATCAAAACATTCATTACAAAAAATACACCTTGTTTCAGAAGGTTCGCATGATGTTGAAGTTATTATTTATAAAGATATTATTGCAAAATTAAGAATAGAACTTAAAATAACTAATGTCAAAAAACATAAATAAAAAAATTAATTATCATAATTTTGTTAATCTCCCAAAAAACAGTTTAATCCCTACTAAATTTGTTGATAAAATCTCTGAAAATAAAGTTCTTTATTTGATGATTAATTCAGAAGAAAAACAAAAACTAGCAGTTGATTTTCTTAGTTCTGAACATTTTTACTTTCAAGAAAATAAAGAATTGTTTAACTTAATAAAAGAACAGAGAAAACAAAATATTCTTGATGGTGCTTTTTTAGATTACTTTGAAATAATTAACTTCACTCAAATTGAAAACGTTTCTAAAACATATCCACATATAAATAATTCTTATATAAATGAAATCAATTCAACCTTTGCTAATGAAGAAAATTTTACTTATTATATCGATAAATTATTAGAATTACGCAAATTAAGAAATCTAGAAATTTTTTATAATGAATCCTTGAATGCTTTTCAAAATAACTCTAAAGTAAATTGAGAAAAAAGTTTACTGGATTATGAAACATTTCTTTCTGAAAATAATCAAGCAGATTTAAATAATAGTTCATATATTTCAATTGCAGAAGCAACTGAAGAATATACTAAGATGCTGGATGAACTCTTAACTGGTAATTACAAAAAAGAAACAGGTTTAATGTCTGGTTTTGTCAATTTAGATAAATATTTAAACGGTTTTAAAAAGGGTCAGTTAATTATTTTAGCAGCAAGACCAGGTGTTGGTAAAACGGCTTTAGCTCTTAATATTATGAAAAATATTTCAACAACTAATATAAATAACAATTGCGTTTTTATTTCGTTAGAAATGCCTTATTCTGAATTAACTTTAAGAATTTTATCTTCTGATACAAAAGTATCATTGCAAAAAGTACAAGATATTACAAGATTAAACGAAAATGATATTTCGCTTTTAATTAATTCACACTACAAATACCAAAATCAAAACAATATTCGTTTTGATGATAATCCTTCAAGTAAAATTAACGATATTATTTGGAAACTTAAACAAATTCACAAAAATATTGATGGTGGACTTAGTTTAATTGTAATAGATTACTTACAATTAATTAATGGTGGAGAAGCTGTTAGTGGTAATAGACAAAATGAAGTTGCTTTTATCTCAAGAGCACTTAAAATGCTTGCACTTGAGTTAAAAGTCCCTGTTGTTGCTCTTTCTCAGTTATCAAGAAGTGTTGAAAATAGAGAAGATAAAAGACCACAACTTAATGACCTTAGAGAGTCAGGAGCAATCGAACAAGATGCTGATATTGTTATTTTTTTAAGTAGAAATATTATCAATGATAAAAATGAACAAAATGATAATAAATTCAGTATTACCGATGTTACAATAGCAAAAAATAGAAATGGACAACCTGGTAGAACCAAACTAATATATGAAGGTGATACAGTTACTTTTTACGATTTTCAAAATAATGATGAATAAAGGAGCAAAATGGATTGTTATTCCCATTGTAATAATTTAAATTCAAAAGGGGATTTATGTCTACCCCTATATTAATATTTTTTATATTTCTTTTATTTTTTCTTTTCTTATTGAGTGCAATTTATAGTGGTTGCGAAACTGCTTATGCTTCACTTTCAAGTGCAAAACTTCATGAAATGCAAGAAAACAAAGAAAAAGGCTCTGGATTAATTTCAAAACACATAAAAAGATATAATAGGATTCTTACAACTATTTTAATAGGTAATAATCTTGTAAATGTTATCTCATCTCTTTTAACTAGTTTTGTCTTAGGAAAATTAATATCAGATAGTTTATTATCTATTATAATTTCTACCTTAATAGTAACACCTCTTTTGGTTATTTTTGGTGAAATTGTTCCTAAATTAATAGCAAAACAATACCCAAAAAAATATTTACAACTATTTAGTTGATATATAGATGTTAATTTTTGAATTTTTTGACTTTTAACATGACCTATTTCTAAAATTTCCAAAAAAGTTTATGTAACAAATTCTGAGGAAGATTTAAAAAATATTTTAAACATTGCTCAACAAGAAGGTGTTATTCAAATAGGTGAAAGTATTTTGGCTAAAAATGCACTTGATTTAGATTCAACAAAAGTTAGTTCACACTACATAAAAATAAAAGATGTAACAACAATTAACTACAAATCTAATATTGCACAAGCACATTCTATTTTTAAGGAAACTAACTATTCAAGACTACCAATTGAGCAAAATGGTAAACTAATTGGTATTTTACTCTTAAAAGATATCTTTCATTTACAAAGAGGTAAAATTATTAATTATATGAAAACTGTGCCTACTATTTCAGCTAATGCTTTACTTTCATCTGCACTAGAAAAAATGAGAGTAGCAAGAGCTCAAATGGCTTTTATAACAGAAAATAACACAAGTACAGAGATTTTAGGGATTTTAACTATTGAAGATATTATTGAAGAAATTGTAGGTGAAATATATGATGAATTTGATGACGATGAACAAATTTATGAAATTTCATTAGAAAAATCGAGAGTTAAGTCAAACGTGTCTATTTATGATGTTTTTAAACAACTAGAAATTGACTTAGATTATCTCGAAGAAAATGAAGAAAATTTATCAATTAAAGATTGACTTTTAGTTAAAATGCAAAAAGATAAATTATATAAAAACTCGCGTTTTGTATTAGATGAAAAATTTGCATTTAAAGTAATCGAAAAACATAAAAACAACGACAAAAAGACTATTATTGAAGTCTCAAAATTATAACTTTTAGTAAAAAAATAATTAAAAAACCAAATTTT
>NZ_JHWE01000039.1 GCF_000622205.1 Mycoplasma leonicaptivi ATCC 49890 | reverse complement strand
TTTTTTCTTTTACTTATTTTTGCGCCAGTTGGTATTAAAACTTTTTTAAATTTTTCTATCATAAAATGTCCTTTTTTTATTAGTATAAGTATTATACTAAATTATTTTAAAAAACAAAATAAAAAAATATTTTTTTTATAAATTTTTGGTAAAAAACGCACTTTTAAAAAGTAAAAGTGCGTTAGTATAATAAATTACTGAAAGTTTAAATTAAAAAATAATACAAAAACAGATAAGCAACAACCTAAAAATTCAAGTTCTATTATTAAACCATTACCAAAACAACCAAACGTAGATGAAGAAAAAGAAGGAGCACAAGAACTAAAAGTTTATGAAGATTTAGATTTTAATGGAATTAAAGATTCTTTACAAACTTCTTTTAACCTTGATTCTAAAACGCTTGAATACAAAAATTCACAATTTAATGAATTTATGAAAAACATTCAAGATTTAGCAAAAGATAATGATCCTATAATTTATTTTAATAGAAATGCAGGACAAGTGTGAAATACTAGTATGCAACATGCAGTCGGTATTTTAAATTATTCAAATAAGATCAAAAATGATCAAACTAAAATAGTATTTGTTGGTGATCATGATATATTAAACAACACAAATAGATTCAATTTAGATTATCTTCAAAACAAATATAATAAAAGTGTTGAAATTGAAAATAACGAATTAAAAATTCAAAATGGTAAATTTTCATATATACATCAAAGACCTAATGAACCATATAATGTTATTCCATCAAAAGAATTTCAAGAATATTTATATAAACCATTTTTAGAAAAATCTTCAACACAAAAATTTAACATCATCATTCCTGATATTTCATTTACAGGACTAAAACCTGAATCAAGAAAATATTTATTAGAAAATGCAAAATCTATAATCATTATTTCTGATGGTAATGCTCAGTTATCTAAGTTTATCCCACAATATTTTCACTATGTACTTCATAAAGAAAAACCAATAAATTTAAGTGTAATTAAAAAAGAATTTAATTCAAAACAAAGAGTTAATAGATTTAATGCTCGTGAATATTACAGATTATCAGAAAAAGTTAAAATTTTTAACTTTCAAGGCATTTATAGTTTACCTTTAAATGATATTTTTGATAAATTAGAAAAACCATGAGCAAAGATAAATGTTCACAGTTATCCAACAAGTTTAAGTAAATTAGCAAATGAAGAGTTTTTAAAAGATTCTGATTATATGAAAGATATTCTTAGTGTAAATAATTTAATGAATAGTAGCGAAAGTAAACCTAAAACATTAAAGGATTTAATGAGTATTAATTCTACAAAATACGATCCAACGAAAAAGAATATGGTTTTTATTGGTTCATCTCTTTTTAGAACTGGTGCTTATCAAAACAATGAGTTATTAAGAAAAAATGCAATAGCATATTTTGAAAAAATAGAAAAATTATATCCTAAGTCAGAATATAACTATTTATTTAAACTTCATCCTTACTATAAAGAGAATAATTCGCTTGATTATGTTAAGATGCTTTTAGGTAAAGAAGATGTTTCTGACTACATAATTCTTAATCCTTCAATTTCGTGAGAAAATATGCTTTCATTAGATTACTGAAATCTATTAAATAATAATGATGCTGTTTTATTTAAAAAAGAAAACAACAAAATTAAACCTAATATGAAACTCTTTTCATTACAAGCAACAACCACTGCTTTAATAACTACTATGCAGTTTTTAGAACAAACGCTTGATGATTATAAAACTCTTGAAGCAAAAAGAGAAGTTATTGATCCTAAAATTATTCCAATAAATGAAAATATTAATATTATTAATAGAGAAAATGAAAGCAATAAAGATTATTATCAAATCAATTATGATAATTTATATAGTATTTATAAATGATATTTAACATCACAAGATTTTTATCCAATAACAGAATTTAAAAGACTGAGTGAATTTTTAGAAAATAATTAAACAAAATATGGATTTAAACATATTTTGTTTTTTATAAATAAAAATTTTTAATAATCTTAATAAATTTATGTAAAGAATTAATTCCATATATAAAGATAAAAAGCAAAAACAAATGTTTTTATTGTATAATTATTAAAAATACACAATTTATTTTCAAACAATAATTATTCGAAAGGAAAAAATGAAAGAAAGATATTTATTTGCTATCGATTTAGATGGTACTACTTTACGTTCAAGTGCAACAGGCGAAGTGCATGATCAAACATTAAAAGCTATTAAAAGAGCAAAACAAGAAGGACATATTGTTTGTATTTTAACCGGAAGACCTTGAAGAAGTACTAAATTTATTTATGATACATTAGGATTAGATACTGTAGTATCTAATTATAATGGAGCACACATTCATCATCCTTATGATGATGAATTTATCCCTTATATTAAATATTTAAATCTTAATGAAGCGCTTTATATTTTAGGTGATGAAAAAGTTCAAAAAGAAATTTCAAACATAGCTATTGAAGGGCCTGATTGAGTACAACTTCAGCATCGTGATGATGATTTAGAAAAGGTTTTTGGTTTTTCAACTTCTTCAAAACTTCGTGTTGGTTTAGATTTTCATAAAATACCATTAATGCCTACTGGTATTATCTTTGATGTTAAAAAAACAACAGATGTTGAACAATTAAGATGTTATCTTAAATCAAGATATGGTGACTTAGCTGAATTTTCATATTGATCAAAAGGTGATGGTTTAAGTCCTGTTTTTGATATGACTAATATCACAGCTAACAAAGGGAAGGCATTAAGTATGCTTATTAGATATTATGATGTAAAAGTTGAAAATACTATTGCTCTTGGTGATGGTTTTAATGATGTTCCAATGTTTAAAGTTGCTAATGTTTCAGTTGCAATGGGTAATGCAACTAAAGATGTAAAACGTTATGCAACTGTAAAAATATCAAAATCTAATAAAGAAGGTGGAGTGGGTTGATACATTAATAAGTTCTTAGATAACCCAGATGCAGAAATTCAAAAATCAAATGAAAAAAGAAAGAAAAGAAGTCAAGCAGAGGAAGAATAGTGAAACATTTATTTGGTTTTAACCAAATTACAAAAGATTCAAATATATTAGGGATTGATGAAACAGGTGTTGGAGATTATTTTACACCACTTGTTTCTTGTATTGTTTTTATACCACAACAATCAAAAGATTTTTTAAAAAGTTTAAACATTAAAGATTCTAAAAAGTTATCAGAAAAAGAAATAAACAAAATTGCAAAACAATTAATTAATAATGTTTTTTATGCTTGCTATAATTTATCACAAAGTGGTTATAACTCTTTAATTAATAAAAATTTTAACGCTAATGAAGTCAAATATATTTGTCATTTAAATGCAATAGAAAAATTTGTTGCAAAATATGATAATTTCTTTGAACAAAACACAAAAACAACAGTTTTTATTGACCAATATTCAACAGAAAAATCGATCCTAAAATATGCAACTCGTATGCAGGAACAAAAATACTTTGATAAATTAAATCGACTTTCAAATGTTAATCTTGTTTTTGATTTCAAAGCTGAAGATAAAGAAATAAGTGTTGCTTGCGCTTCTATAATAGCACGATATACTTTAAATAAACTAATGTTAAAACAACAAGAAGAATGAAATTTTCCTTTTATGTTTGGTGCTAGTGCACAAGTTAAAAAACAAGTTCAAGAATTTAAAGAAAAGTTTGGTGAAGCAGTTTTATTCAAAGTATGCAAGATGAATTTTAAAATTTAATATAAAAAGAAGGGTGGTCCTTCTTTTTATATTAGTGAAAATTCTTGATGTCAAAATGTAAAATGCTCAGGTTTAATATAGTATTTAGCAGCAATACAAATACTATCTAAATCATATCCAAATAAAGTAATTACCATCATATATTCATGATCAAGTCGATTCACTTTTTCTCATTTTAATTCATAGACAACATTTGTTAATCTTTCTTTATTATCTAAAATATCAATAAGTGGTTTAGTTGTGTCAATTGGTTCATCTTGATCAATATGTTTTAATGAAACTCAAATATCTGCTTCAGCAATAACAGAACCATTTTTTTCATATTTTTTTACAAATGATCTACTTCCGTGCACAAAAATAATATTTTTTGTTTCAAATCATTCAGGTTCAGTATTAGGAACCTCTTCACCTCATTGAACATCTGCGCCGATAAGTAAACTTATTGGTTTGATTAAATTGTGAAAGTTTTCAGCAACAAAATGACCTCTTTTAGAAATAGAATAAATAGCACCAAGAGCACTTAATCTTTGATAAGCAGCTACAACAACACTCCTAGAACAGTTAAATCTTGCCATTAAAGCGTGTTCAGAAGGCATAATTTTATTAACGGGTACTTTTCTTGTTGCAATCAAATCTATTAAATAAAGAATAACATTTTCAGTCTTATTAAGATCATCTTGCATTGCTCATTTTTTACCATTGGTCATAACATTTATTTTATTATGTTTCATACTTTAATTTTATCAAAAAATAAATATTTTATTTAAATTAAAAAGTCACATAAAATTATTAATTTTAGTGACTTTTATAATAAAGTTATTTTTGTCTTAGATTTCTTTAATTGTTATATTTAGTTTTTCACTTGGTGAATATTCATCAATAGGTATTATTAATGTATATTCTAATATTTCAATAGGTTTCGGTGTTTCGTCATTATAAATATCTATTCTAATAGGGCCAGATGGTAAATATTCAATTTTTTCATTTTTGCTATTAAAATCATCTGGTAAATTAAACGCATATCTTTGATAACTATCATCAAGTAATAATTTGTTATATTCAAAAATATCTTTAATAAATTCTTTTTTCTTAATTGTTATTGATAAATTATTATTATCTTGTTGATATTCAAATTTTAATTTATTTGCATATTTACTTTTTAATATTTTTCGATAATTATCAGTTTTTTTAAAGTTTGTATTTTGAATACTGTATGCTTCAAGTTCGTGATTGGTTAATTCCATCAATGAATAATTTTTTAAAACTAAGTAGCGATATGCTTTTTTAAACTTAAAAACATTGTTGTCTATAAATGAATACATTGCTAAATCATCTAAATCTTCTGAAACAACTGTAAAATTTTCTCAATTGTCATCTTTTAATAGTTGTTTAAAATTTAGAATATTTTGATTTTTATAAATTTTATTTCCTTTAACGATAAAGGTGTCTATATTTTCCAAATAAGTTGGACTATTAATATACGAATTTAAAGGTCTTAATATGTTATTTGTTCTTAAAGTTTTGACTATTTTACTATTATCATAATATTTTTGATTATTACAACTAATAGAAATAGGTAATATTAAAGTAGGTGCTGCTAAAATAAAATTTTTAAAAAATTTAAAAATCATATCTAAAATCATCCTTTTGTAGTTTTACGTATCTATCGATTTTAAACAAAACTTGAAGCACTAAATCAATTTTTAGCAATTTACTTTTCATATTTTCTCCTTAATATAATTATTTAACTTTTTAATAATTTAAAAAGAAAATTGCATTTAAGTTTTCTTTAATATGAAAATTGTTTCATAAAAAATAAAATAATTCAAATAAAAATACCACACACAAAAGTTGTATATGGTATTAAAAAATTAATTGTAAAATTTAAAAATCATCTTTTTGTTCTTGTTCGAGTTGTCATCTTTTAACTTCAAAAGCACAGTCATCAACAACTTTTTCAACCAAATCAAAACTATCAATAATTGCGCCAGAAGCTCTCTCATGGCCTCCACCACCTCATTTAAGTGCAACATTTCTTACAATTGGTCCATTTGATCTAAATTCGACTCTTATTTTAGAATTTTCTTCTTCTGTGAATTGAACTCAAATTGGATATCCTTTAATATTTCCAATAGAGTTTACTCTAACAGATGATTGAGATGTTTGTCCTAAACTTAATGTGGTTTTTAAATCATTTTGAATATATGCAACACCATTTCTTGTTTTTAATGTTGACATTAAATAAGAATTAAATTTTATATCTTCTAATGTTGTTTGTGCTAAACCACGGTGTACATAATCAGCATCTAGGCCTGCTTCATAAAGTTTAGAAGCAAGATATAAAGTTCTAGCTTTAACATTATTAAATAAAAATCTACCAGAATCAGTATTAATACCAAGGTATAAATATTGAGCTGCTTTTGGTGTTATTTTTCATTGATTAATAACCGCTATTTCTGTAATCATTTCATCAGCAGCAGAATAAGAACTATCAACTCATCTAATTGTTGCATCACCAAGATCGTCATCATTTGGGTGATGATCTATTCTTATTACAGTTTTAAATAAATTCTTATCTAAAACTTCACGATTTTCTATTCTTTCTTTATGATTTGCGTCAACAACTACACCAAGTGAATTTTTAAGAACTTCATCAGAAGGTATATAATCCATTTTAAAATCTAAGAAATTGTAAATTCCTTTACTATCACCTATTGTATACACTTTTTTATCTGGAAAGTTTGTTTTAATTAATTCAGCTAAACCAAATTGAGATCCTAAACAATCTCCATCAGGTCTAATGTGGTGAAATATTACTATTGAATTATGTTTATATATTTCTTTTGTAACTAATTCTAAATTACCAATAACCATATTATTTTGCCTCTCAATCTAAAATACATTTATTTAATGCTTTTATAACTTCTGGAACTTGATCAAAACTATTTAAAGTGATACCCGCGGCATTATCATGTCCGCCACCATTAAATAGTCTTGCTACATTATTAACAAGTGGTCCATTTGATCTTAAACGGCCACGTACTTTTCCGTCTTCCATTTGTATAAAAAGAGCTCAACATGAATTATCATCTATGTTTGCAAGTTCATTAACATAATTAGCCGCCTGTAAAGAGTTAATGTTAAATTCTTTTAAAAAGTCTTCTTTTATTTCATAGTAAAGAACTCTTCCTTCCTTTTTAAAACCAGAAAGAATCCTTCCAGAAATTTTCAAATCAGACATAGTTCTTTTTGATAATTCTTTTAAAATTGATTGAGGGTGAAAATTACCTTTTTCCATTAAAAAAGCAACTAACTTATGTGTTCTTGCTGATGTATCAGGAAAAAGAAATCTTGCTGAATCAGTGTTAATACCTAAATAAATATGACTTGCAGCTTTTGTTGTTACTTCAAAATTTGAATCATATGCAATTTGAGCAATCATTTCAGCAGCAGCAACATAGTGCTCATCTATTCAGTTATATTCATATTCAATATCAGCATCATTTGGATGATGGTCAATTCTTAATCTTGCAGTTGTTTTCTTTTGATAAAGTAATTCAGCACATTCTATTCTATCTCCACTTGAAGCATCAACAACAATAGCAAGCGAATCATTAAAATCAATTTCATCAATTTTATTAAATTGATAATTCATAAAATCAAATGTATTTTTATTATCTCCAACAGTATAAACCTTTTTATCTGGAAAGTTTGTTTTAATTAATTCAGCTAAACCAAATTGAGATCCTAAACAATCTCCATCAGGTCTAATGTGGTGAAAAATTACAATATTTTTATATTTTTTAATTGCATCAATAGCAACTTTTGAGTTACCTATTATCATTATTCTCCTTTATTAAATTATTAAATAAAAATTAAAATATTTATTATTTGTTAGTTTATAAACATTAATTATAAAAATTTTACTATATTTTATGTTTAATATTTATTTTTGCTAATCATAAATATAAAAATATGAAAAATTTTTCATATTTAATAAAAAACACAAATAATTTCTTATTAAAGGGGGACACAGAAATGACACAGTTATTTCTGTGTTTTCTTTTATAAAACAAAAGGAAGGGGGAGGGGTATACCCCTCGGGCTTCGCCCATAAAAATGAGCAAACATTTATCACACAAACAATGAGAATTTTGAATCAAAGAGTATTACAAAGCAAATAATAATTTTGCTAGTGTACAACTATTTTGAACTAATTTTTGTAATCAAAATAACATTAAATTTACTAAGCACGTAATTTATAGATTTAAACAAAAAATTAACTTGTATAATTTAAATATGAATTTAGATAGCAAAACAGGTAAATCACCAAAAGCAAATAAAGGAGTTGGTAGAA
>NZ_JHWE01000038.1 GCF_000622205.1 Mycoplasma leonicaptivi ATCC 49890 | reverse complement strand
ATGTTTTATTGTGTTTTACCACATTATTTGTTTTAAAAATATTGCTTTTAATGTTAAAAAGATTTTATGACAATTATGGTATTCTTGGAAAATTAACAGAAGATGTAATCATAAAGATATTTAAAGATTTAAACTTTATTGCAACAACAGATTTAACTACAAATAAAATAATTAAAAAAGAAAAAATTGATAATAATTCATTTTATGAATCATGAGATTTATATAGTAATATACAAGCATTTATTAAAAATATATAGCAAATTTTAATTAAAAAAATGTTTAGGCCTACACAGTAGGTCTAAACATTTTTATTTATTTACAACTGGGAAACTCAGGATAATTTACGCCTCCAAACAAAAAACTTAATATTTGTTAAACAAATATTAAGTTTTTCTTTAATCTAAATTAAGTTGATTAACCAATTCTAAAACTTCTTGCTCTGTGTCTAATTCTAATGATTTATTTGCAAGTACTTGCATTTCTTGATATGATAATTTGTTAATTAAAGCACGACTTTCTAAAACAGAACTTGCAGACATTGAAAATTCATCTAAACCAAGTCCTAATAAAAGTGGTAAAGCACGTTTATCACCAGCCATCTCACCACACATACCAGCTCATTTTCCATGTTTATGAGCACCATCAATTACCAATTTTACTAAACGTAAAATTGATGGATTTAATGGTTGATATAAGTATGAAATGTTTTCGTTCATACGATCAGCAACCATTGAATATTGAATTAAATCATTTGTACCAATTGAAACAAAGTCTGCATATTTACAAAATTGATCTGATAATATTGCAGCAGCAGGTGTTTCCATCATTAAACCAACTTCAATTTCATTCATTGCTTTAATATTTTTATTTGTTTTTGCAACTTCTACATATGCTTCTTCATATACTTTTTTAGCTTCTAAAAATTCTGCAACATTTGTAATCATTGGGAACATAATAGCAACTTTACCAAATTCTGATGCACGAATTAAAGCTCTTAATTGTGTTTTGAAAATATCAAGATTTTGTAAACAAAATCTAATTGCACGGTAACCTAAGAATGGATTCATTTCTTCTGGGAACTTAAAGTATTTTAAAGTTTTATCACCACCAATATCTAATGTACGAATAACAACTCTTTTACCTTGCATTCTTTGTACTACTTCTTTATAAGCATTAAATTGTTCTTCTTCAGTAGGTCAGTTTTCATTATCCATGTATAAAAATTCTGATCTAAATAAACCAACTGCTTCTGAATCATTATCAAGTACTGAATCTACATCTTTTGGTGTACCGATGTTAGCAGCAAGTTCTACATGGTGTCCATCTGTTGTTTTAGATTCTTTTCCTTTTAGTGTCACAAGCATTTGTAAATATTTTTCAAATTTTGCTTGTTGATCTTTATAGTTTTGTAATTCTTCTGCACTAGGATTAACGACAACTTCACCTTTTTGTCCATTTAAAGCAATTACATCACCATTTTTAGTATTTTCCATTATAGTGTTAGTTCCTACAACAGAAGGGATACCTAAACTACGCGCCATAATGGCTGTATGTGAAGTAGGGCCACCAATGTTTGTTACAAAACCTTTAACATATTTTTTATTTAATTGAACAGTTTGTGAAGGACTTAAATCTTCTGCAACAATAATAACTTCTTTGTTAATTGCTAATAAATTTGGTTCTTCAATATTGTTTAAAGCATACAAAAGTTTTTTAAGCACATCTTTAACATCTGCTGCTCTTTCTCTCATATACTCATCTTCCATTGCTTGAAACATTGCAGCAAAATTTAAATAAAAATCATTAACAGAATACTCAGCAGTTCATTTATTGTTTTGAATATTATTTGTAATACTTTCAATTGCAAATGGATCTAAAATAAATCCGATGTGTGCATCAAAAATTGCTTGGTGTTGCACATCTTGAATTAATTTTTTAGAAGCTTCGATTTTTTGACAAACAACTTCTCTTACGTTATTATATAATTGAATTTCATGCTCTACATTATTAGTTTCTTTGGTAATATCAACAGGAAGTTCTTCAATTTTAAAAACTTCAGCAATTGCTACACCTTTTGAAGCACCTATTCCTTTAATTTTCATAATTTCTCCTAACTAAATTATAAATATATAGTTTTTATTTTATATTATTAAATATAAAAACAACTTGCTAAACTTTAAATTACTAAAAAATTGTGGAAATATTTTTCATAAAATTATTTAATATAAAAAGAAGGAAAAATCCTTCTTTTGTATCATAAGCCGTGTTCTGTTCCATATAAATATGGTGCTGATAATTTATCTAATAAATACAATGATTTATTTCTGATATAAGTTGAATTCCTTATATTAAGATTCCCCTACCAAATTTGGGTTTCTAACTCGTGGAGTTTACCCGTTTCACAATTCTCGTCTCTGTGGCACTAGTCGTCTAAGCTTAAACTTATTAGGTTTAACACGAACACTACATACATCTCAGTATGTGTTAGCACGGACTTTCCTCTACATAATGTAGCTATCAGCGATACGGTATTATTTTATCAAAAATAAAAATTTAATTTTGTGAATTTATTTATTTTTATTTTTGAATTTTTTTAAATACACAAATCATCCAACACCTAATAATGTACCAATAATAGATATAACAGAAATTAAGACTATTCCTACTGTTGTTCCTTTACTACTTTTTTCATTTAAAGGTTCTTCATTTTTATTTGCAATTTGTGAAGAATCATCGGATTTGTTTTCTGGTTCATTTTTTGGTGCTTCTTGTTCTTTTTTAGGTTCTTGTTTTTTGTTTTGTGTATTATCTTTATTAGTGTTTGAATTGCTGTCTTGTGATTGAGTTTTATCATCAGTGTTTTGTGTTTGATCTTGTTGCGTATTATTTTGAGGTTGATCACTTGGTTCTTGATTTTGATTAGATGCATTTGCATTAGAGTCTGTATTTGTATTTTGAGTGCTGTCTTGATTTTGATTGTTATTTGATTGAGTATCATCAGAAGTATTATTTGAATTATTTATATTATTGTCAGAATTTGTTTCTGTATCTTTATTCATTTGCTTTTGTTTTTCTGCTTCTTTTGTTGTTATGATTTCATTGATTTTTGTAAGTTGATTTTGTACATGATTAATTTCAGCAGTTAAATCTTCACTTGAAGGATTAATTCCTTCGTTTTTAAGACCTTCATTTCCTAAGTTTTGGATTTCTTCATCTTCAGGATATTCAGACATTTTTTCTTGAATTTGTAATTCAAACAATACAAGTCTAAAAACGTCCCTAAGATCATACATATTTAAAACAGTTCCCCAAACAGTAGATGTTTTTTTTGTATTTTTTAAATCTTCATCAGATGAAATATTATCATTTAAAACTTTTTCAACAATTGTTCACAAATCTTGATTACTTGTTTTTCATGATGTTTTAATATTGTAATCAAATAAATAATTCAAATCATTAAATCTATCTTCATCTTTAAAAGGTTTATTTGAACTTAAATCATTAACATTTTGTTGTTTTAAAATTAAATCATATGCTGTTTTTGCATCTTTTTGAATTTCTGCAACACGTTGTTTTAAATCATTTTTATATGATTCTAAATCATTTTTAATTGTATCATCGGCTTTATTTAAAGCAACTGAAAATAAAGCTGCAGGTAATACTAAGCCCGAACTTAAAGTAAATATTAATTTTTTCATATATATATTTTAATATTAAAAATATTTTTAATATAAATTTTTTTGTTTTCATAAAATAGTTAAGTTTTTTGCTAAAAAACAATTTTATAAAACAAAAATAATCATATTTTTATTATTTTGTTAAAGGAATTACTATGAAATACGATTTTTTATTAGAAACATTTTTAGGATTATATTCAAAACTTAATTCAACACTATACTTATTAAATCCGACTTTTTGTAATCTTTGTAACTTTACATTTGCAATAATACTGTTTTTTGGTAAATAAAATTCAATATCCAAAATACTAATTTCATCTTTATTTTTTGCTGAATTTTTAATATTAAGAGTTATATTTTTAGCAGCAATTTTACTAATCAATGAATTTAATTTAGTTTGATAAAAATCTGTTTCTTTAAAAAATAATTCTGGTGATTTTGAATTAGGTAAATCAATAAAACCTTCAATATCTTCAAATTCGTTTTTGTTATTTTTTATTCCAAAAACAGCAGAAGATGAATAATCAAATAAAAATCATTTATCAAAAAATAAACCATTAACTTCATTTGTATGTTCTGTAGTTAATTCTTCAGAAGGAATTTGTGATTCTAGAACTTCAAAATTATTTATTTGATTAGTATCGATAAAATCATGTTTTTGGCTTACTTTATTGATAAAAAAGTAATTATTTTTTACATCTAAGATTTTTTTAAGTTTACTTGATGTTTTATTTTGACCTGGGTGACCTTTATAAAAAAGATTATATTGATTTGAATATTTTTTTAGAATTGTTAAAAAAAATTCATAATCATTATCAAAACCACTACCAAGTACAATCATTGATTGTTTATTATTTAATTCTTTTAATTTAGTCACTTTATCTCTTTCATGTCTTCAGTTAAGACCGGTTATTTTTGATCAGTAGCTACTAAATCTTTTATTTGTTGATTGTGATTTTGTTTCAAAAAGTAAATCTTTTAATTCTTTGTTAGAATTTTGAAAAAATGCCCGATTGTTTTTAAAATGCAATTCCAAAAATTTATCACTAACATTTTTATTAGATCAATAAATAGTTACATTATTTGTATATATAGGAACAAAATATTGTGTTTGTCGATTCACTGCTAAATTAGGTTTAGATCAAGTATTAGTTTTTATATCAAAAAAGTCATTTTTAAAATCTTGTTTAGTATAGTATTTTTCAATCAAATATTCACCTAAAACATTGGAATCTTCAATACCGTGCAAGTAAACATTATTTAATTTTGTTAATTTTAAAAAGTTTTCAAAACTACTTTGAATATGATCAGAATTAAATCACACATTAATTTTTTTATTTTTGTTTTTTAGGGCATATTCATAAACTTTGTTGTAATATTCTTTTTCAAAACCATAACCAATTTGATAAACTTGACTATTTTTCTTGTCAACATTTGAAGCGTTTCTGTCGTTTTGAATAAAATTTAAAAACTCTTGATCATTAAAATTATTTTGAATTTCAACTGTGTTTTTAGAATGATAAAAAATAACTTCTTTGCTTGATAACATCGCAAGACGAATCATATTATAAAATGTTTGCACACCATAAGAAGAATAGTAAAAGTTAATATCGACATTATTTTGAACTAAATTAATATCTTGCTCTTGATTAACTTGTTTTTCATTATCACAAGATAAACTTGTAAAAAGAGAGGATAAGGAAATGCTTAAAATCATAGATTTAAAGATAAACTTTTTAGAAATCTTTTTCATAATTAAATTTTAAATTATTTTTGCTAAAAATAATGATATTAAAATTGCAAAAGCACTAAGCTGCGCATTCAAAAGCAAAAATTTTGCTTTATTTTAAATATGTTATAATAAACTAAATTGTTGCCGTCATAGCTCAGCAGGTAGAGCACTTCCATGGTAAGGAAGGGGTCGCTGGTTCGAGTCCAGTTGTCGGCACCATTTTTTTATTTTTTAAAATGGTGCTTAATTTAGATTATTAAAATAAACATTAAAAGGTATAATTTAAAATATGAAATTTTTTAACAAAATTATTGATATGAAAACAGCTGAAATGCGCATAGCAGAGCGTGCTTTAAAAAAAATAAATCAACTAGAAAAAATTGTTTCCAAGTTTAGCGATGAAGAACTTAAAAATCAAACAAATTATTTTAGAAATCTTCTTAAAGAAGGATATACCCTAGAAGATATAAGAGAAGATGTTTTTGCTGTTTCAAGAGAAGCAACTAAGCGTGTTTTAGGTAAAAGACCTTATGATGTTCAAATGCTTGGTGGTTTATTGCTTGATTTAGGGTCTGTTGCAGAAATGAAAACAGGTGAAGGAAAAACAATTACTTCTATTGCGCCTGTTTATTTAAATGCACTTTTAGGTAAAGGAGCAATTGTTTCTACTGTTAATGAATATCTTACTGAACGTGATGCGATTGAAATGGGTGAAGTATTTCAATTTTTAGGATTAACAGTCGGAATAAATAAAGCACAAATGGATCCGTATAACAAGCGTTTAGCATACTCTTGTGATATTACGTACTCAGTACATTCTGAATTAGGTTTTGATTATCTTAGAGATAATATGGTTCAAAAAAAAGAAGAAAAGGTACAAAGAGGTCTTTATTTTTGCTTAATAGATGAAGTAGATTCGATTTTAATTGATGAAGCTAAAACACCATTAATTATTTCTGGTGGAGAAAAAGAAGATATTAATTCATATTATTCAGCAGATCAATTTGTAAGAACACTTGGTGAAGGTGATTTTATTATTGATGATGAAAGTAAAGCCATTGTTTTAACACACTCAGGAATTCAAAAAGCAAATCAATTTTATCAAACTGAAAATATCTATAACATTGAACACAGTGAAACCATACACTTAATTCAAAATGCTTTAAGAGCTCATAAAATAATGAAAATAAACGTTGAGTATATAGTTAAAGAAGGTAAAATTGAACTTGTTGATGCCTTTACTGGTCGTATTATGGAAGGTCGTTCATATTCAGAAGGACTTCAACAAGCTATCCAAGCAAAAGAAATGATTGAAATTGAAGCAGAAACTAAAACACTAGCAACGATTACTTATCAAAATTTCTTTAGAATGTTTAAAAAGTTATGTGGTATGACTGGTACTGGTAAAACAGAAGAGCAAGAATTTATTGATATTTATAATATGCGTGTTAACATTGTTCCAACAAATAAACCAATTTTAAGAAAAGATGAACCTGATTCAATTTTTGCAAGTGCAAATGATAAATGAAATGCTGTTGTTGAGCAAATTAAAGTATTATATGTTAAAGGTCAACCAGTTTTAGTAGGTACTTCGCAAATTGAAGAATCTGAAATTTTACACGATTTACTTTTAAGACAAGGTATTCCTCATACTGTGCTTAATGCAAAACAAAACGCTTCTGAAGCTGAAATTATTTCGCAAGCTGGTAAAGTTAAAGCAGTTACAATTGCAACAAATATGGCAGGTCGTGGTACTGATATTAAACCAACAAAAGAAGCAATTGAACTTGGTGGACTATATGTTTTAGGAACTGATAAAGCAGAATCAAGAAGAATTGATAACCAACTAAGAGGTCGTTCAGGAAGACAAGGGGATGTGGGAACAAGTAAATTCTTTGTTTCATTAGAAGATCAATTAATTAAGCGTTTTGCTAACTATGAAAGTTTTGTTGAAGCTTTTGCTGATTCAAAAGGCAAAGAAATAACTAATAAATCTTTAAAATTCCAATTTAATCATGCACAGAAAAAAATTGAAGGATTTAATTATGATTCACGTAAATCAGTTCTTAATTATGATGATGTTATAAGACAGCAACGTGATTTGATTTACTCACAACGTGATTTAATTTTATATTCAGATAATGTTGATTATATAACTAAAAGAATGATTGCTTCTGCAACAAGATCAATTGTAAGAAATGGTGAATATTATTTACATAACGGAACATATAATTATGAAGCACTTGTTTATTTTTTAAATTCAAATATAGGAAAATTAGTAGCATTTACTTTTAATATTGACGAAATTAGTAAAATTCATGAAAATGATTTACCAGATTATATTGCTAATATTGTTTTATCATTATACAATGAATGATTTAAAAATGCACATGAAAATGTTCTTGAATATGAAATTGAAGAAATGTTAAAAAATACAATTCTTGAAAAATTAGATTATAAATGACAACAACATATTAATAGAATGGATAAATTAAGATCTAATGTTAATTTAGTGCAGTATTCACAAAAAAATCCTTATCAAGTATATACTGAAGAAGGTACAAAACTTTTTAATATTATGTTAGATGATATTGCTTTTGATGTAATGCTTTCTATTTTTTCAAATAGAATGGGTAAAAAAAGTCTTATTACCAAAGAAATGATGAATGATCATATTTTCCAACAAGTTAGATCTACATATAATTTCAATCCATATAAATCTTTAGAAGACAATGAACAAGATTTAATTAATTTATATCATGAAATTGTAAGAAGATTAGAAGAAATCAAAAGGGAACAAGAAACTCCAAATCCGACAAATTAATCTATAGTTTCTAATAAAAAAATCTGTTTTAAAAAAACAGATTTTCCTATCTTTCCCAGTTAGTGTATATTTTACAAAATAATTTGTCTTTTTTTTAGATTTCTATATATGTATATATACATATATAGATTTTTAACAAAAAAAATATTTTTTTACTTGTTTTTACTTGTTATTTTGGTATAATAAAAGAATGAAATTAATGCTCTACAATTCAAGCGGTAAAAACAAAACAGTTTATAAAAACATTGGTTATTTTGATAATAGTGGTTCATATCGAAAAAATATTAAAATTTTAGGGCTAGGTAATTCAAAAATTCTTGAAGAGAAAAATCCTGAATATGAAAGTATCATAAAATCACTAATAACAAATTACG
>NZ_JHWE01000037.1 GCF_000622205.1 Mycoplasma leonicaptivi ATCC 49890 | reverse complement strand
TTTTTTCTTTTACTTATTTTTGCGCCAGTTGGTATTAAAACTTTTTTAAATTTTTCTATCATAAAATGTCCTTTTTTTATTAGTATAAGTATTATACTAAATTATTTTAAAAAACAAAATAAAAAAATATTTTTTTTATAAATTTTTGGTAAAAAACGCACTTTTAAAAAGTAAAAGTGCGTTAGTATAATAAATTACTGAAAGTTTAAAATAAAAAATATAAATATTTATGTGTTTAAAAATTTATTTATGTTTTAAAAGCATTTCTATTTCTTGCTTGTAAATCGGATCGCTTTCTGGTACAGGTGTTTCTAAAATAATTGGAATATTATCAAAATCTTTATCATGCACAAATTTTGCAAGAGTATTTAAACCAATTGCTCCTTGATCAATGTTTGCATGTCTATCTTTATGAGATGCAATTTCATGTTTTGAATCATTAAGATGAATAACTTTAATTCTTTTTAGTAAATCAAAATCTTTTAACTGTTGTTTAAAGTTTTCATAATCTTGTATATCATAACCAGCATCTCAAATGTGGCAAGTATCAAGACACATTTGAATTCTGTCTGAATCTACTCAATCTAATATAAATTTGATTTCTTCAAGATTAATACCTATTTCAGTACCTTTACCAGCCATAGTTTCAATACAAATAACAACATCTTTTGTATTTTTTATAATATATTTTAAACTATCAACAAGTTGATCTAATGCTTCTTGTCTTTCAAAAGTTGTGTGAGCACCAGGATGTAATACAAGATATTTAGCACCAATTGCATTCATTCTCTCAATTTCTTTAATTAAGAATTCATTAGAAAAAAAAGCTTTCTCAATATTTGCCGGATTAACTACATATGGAGCATGAACTATAATATCTTCTGGTTTAATAATATTTTCATATTTTTCCTCATATTCCTGAATTTTATATTTATCAATGCTTACACGATTAGTGTTTTGAGGGGCGCCAAGATAGATCATCATTGTGTTTGCACCATTATTAAGAGATTCTTCAACAGCAGAAACTAAATAATTAGGTGCTTTAAAAGAAATGTGTGAACCTAGTTTAATCATGTTTTTGTTTTGAACTCTCCTTTTTTGTAACGTGGTCTTGTGTTTCTGCTAAAAATGCAGAAGCAATAACCCCTGATGGAATTGCAATTATTGCTAAGGCAATCAATGCATTTAATGAAACAATAATTTTGGTAATAGGTGCATGCGGTAAAACATCACCATAACCAATTGTTGTTAATGTAATAACCGAAAAGTATAACGCATCTAAAAATCCTGTTATATAACCACTCGATAATGAAGTAAAATCATCTAAATTAATTGATTCAAATTCTGTTCTTAAATCTTGTACTTTATTAATTTCAAATCATTTATCAATATTATAATTTTTAAGATTAAGATGCTTGTAATAATCATTAAATAATTCAACAGTTTTAATATTTAAGTATTGTTTTTGAAGTCATACCTTTTGTATTTCATTTAAATATTGAGTTTCTGAACTTCAAATTACAAAAGCAAAAATGATAATTAAAAATAATGCAATAAATAAAACATTCATTAAAATTTTCTTTTGACTTTTAAAAACGTTTGAAATTATTCTAAATGGTGAAAACATAGTTAAAATAGCAAAAAAGCGTGCTACTCTAGCTAAATTTAAAATTTTAAAATAATCAAATACTTTTTCAGTTTTTGCATCAATTGTTGAAATACCACTTAATACATGTATTGAAGCTAAAATGCACAATAATTGTACAATGCCAAAAAATGTAAAAATAAAATAAAAGTTTTTATATTTAAATTTCTTTTTGTGATGTTTATTGATCTTTTTACAATAAATTTTATATGTAATGATATGTGAAATATAATCAAAAACAAAAAAGAAAAAAGAAAAAATTTGAAGTACTGAAACTATTTTAAAATAAACATCAAGAACATTTTTATCAGTACTTGGATTAACCAAGGAAATAAGCGAAATTAAACAAGCAACAGAAACCAATATTGCATAAAAAGTTCTGAAGAAATGAATTTTTTTATATTTTGGTTCTTGGGAAATAAAACTTTTATGCATTGACCAAACAATAGGTGTAAAATGTTCAAGAAAATTTTGATATTTTGTTTTAACAAACTGCATAATAAATTTTAAATAATTCTTGTTGGAATAACTCTTTCTTGTGGTTCACCTGTATCTTTGTGTTCATTAATTAATTGACTTATTTTTAATCCAATATTTGGATAATCTATAAAAATTTTAGCATCATAATTTTTTATATTATCGTAAATAGATTGATAACCAATGTCTGTAAGTTTAAATTCTTTTGTTCCTAAATGTGTAGAAATAGTAATAAAGGTCTCGTGTGTTGAACAAACAACATATCTTATAGCTAATGCTTTAAGTTGTTTATTTAGTTCGACTATTGATCCTAAATCTTTTCTTGCTTCTAAATTAATAACTTTACAATCTAACTTATGTTCATCACAGAATTTTCTAAAACCTTCTTGTCTTTCAATTGATTCAACATCACTTAACCTTGCATCATTTATAAATGACAATTTTTGAACTTTATGATTTTTAAAAAGTTTATTAGTTACTTCATAAAAACCATATTTTAAATCTGGCTTAATTCAATTTAAACCTTTAACTTTGTGTCCATAAATAATAATTGAAGTTTCCGTTTTAATCTTTTCTAAAAAACTAAAAACTTCTTTTTGGTAATCCGGAATAAATATAACAATCGCAATTGGTTTTCAAGATAATGCATATCTTATTGCTTCGATATAATCTTTTGTACTGCTGTTTGTGTATGTTGCATTAACCCTTTTTCCTTGTTTTGTGCATGAAACTATAATTCCACCTACAATTGAATTATAAATATTATTTGATCATGTTGGCATAATAACAAAAACAGAGTTATCACGCCCTCTTATTAAACGTGCACCGTGATTAGGATAATAATTGTTTTTATCAACTATTTCTTGAATACGGATTTTTGTGTCTTTTGAAACATAACCATTATTATAAAACCTACTGATAGTTGATATAGATGTACCTGCTTCAAGCGCGATTTCTTTGTACGAAATCGCTTTGTCTTCTTTTTCTCTTTTCATAGTTTTTTTATTATAACAAAAATGTGGAAATATTCCACAAATATTTTAAATTTGAGTTTTTATCACAAATTAAAAAGTCTGATACAAGTTTAAATTTTTAAAACTTTTTAATTAAATAATCTAAAAAATAGAATCACTTAATAAAAACTCAATTAATCCTACATAATATATACCATTATCATCATAGTATGGAATAATTGGGTCTTTTACTATAACAATTTTTTTAAATGAATCATTAATTTTTTTAAGAGATAAAATTTCTTGTTCTTTTTTTTCGGGTAAATCAATATTAAATGCAGATTGAATATAAGATCTTTTATCTCCAAAATTTATAACAAAATCAATTTCTGTTTGAACTTTTTTTCTTATATTATCTTTCTTTATTTCTAACTCAACAACACCAACATCAACATTATAATCTCTTGCTATTAATTCATTATAAATTAAATTTTCCATTAAATGTGTATATTCTATTTGCCTAAAGTTTAGTCTAACATTTCTTAATCCTATATCACTAAAATAGTATTTTAATGGAGCAGAAAAATATTTAGAACCCTTCACATCATAACGGTTTACTTTGCTTATTAAATAAGATTCTTCAAAATAATCAAGATATTCTGAAATAGTCTTTGAACTAATATTTATTTTCTTTTCTGATAAAAATCTATTTGATAACTTATGAGGATTTGTTAGTGAACCTATATTTGAAGAAATAAAGTCTAATAAAATTTCAAGTATTTCTTTTTTATTTCTTAAATTATTTCTATCTAAAATATCACTAATATATGTGTTTTGAAACAAATCTTTTAAGTATAATCCTTTTTCTTTAACATCTAATAGTGAATAAATATATGGCATTCCACCATAAATTATATAGTGATTGAGGGCTTCTTCACTATTGTTAAATAATGTATTTATTTCTTTAAAACTAAGAGGATTAATATGAATCCTATCACCTCTGCCTCTAAACTGTGTTAGTACTTCAGATGACAACATTTTAGAATTGCTGCCTGTTACATAAAGATCCAAATTATTATTTTTCATTAACCCTAACAAAACATCCACAAAAGTAATTTTTTCATCATTTTCTGTATAAGGATTTTTTATTTCGCTGCACATTTGTATCTCATCTATAAATATATAATATTTTTGTATAATATTTGTTTTATTTTTAATATATTCATTAAGTTTAAATGGATTTCTTAATTCTATATTTTCAAAATTTTCTAAAGAAATACAAATTATTTGTTCTTCTTTTATACCAGTTGATAATAAATAATTTTTAAATAAATTAAATAATATATATGATTTTCCGCTCCTTCTGATTCCGGTTATAATTTTAATTTGTCCATTATTCATCTTACTAATTAGTTTTGTTAAATAAAAATCTCTTTTAATTTCCATTATTACCTCTTAATTAAAATTTAGGTGGATTTACACCTTTTTTTGTCGTAAAAATTATAACATAAAAATACTTTAAAACAAATTTAGGTGGATTTACACCTTTTTTTGTCCTAAGTTAGACTAATATTTCATATAATTATTTAAAAAACAGAAACCTAAACTATTTATGTAGTTTATGATTTCTGTTTTAGAAAATATTATTTATATTCAATTTTATTAATATAAGGTTGCCCTGAATACGCTTTAAAAGTATTTAAAGCAACTTCTTTACCAAAAAATATTTCAAGAGCATCAAATGCTAATTTTGTTGAAGAATATGGTGAATTACCTGAAATAAATTTTAAATTATCAGAAATAGAATTTATCTCTTTTGTGTAATTATCTTTTCTAAATTCAGTACTTCAAGAACTTGGATATGATGAAAATTTTTCATTATCAATAATATTATTTTCTTTTAATGCATTTGGTGCGTCACAAACTGCTATGATTGATTTATTTAATCTTTTAAACTCACTAATAATATTGATTGAGACTTTATTTTTTCTTAAATCTTGTACTCCTGCACCACCAGGAATAAATACAAAATCATATTTATTAGGATTAATATGATTTTTAATATTATTAATTGTTACAAGAGAGTCAGAACCAGTCACTGTTTTTAAAGTTGGATGATAATAATCAATTACATCAAACTGCTTTGAAGTTTTAAAGATGGTAATTGGTATAGCCAGTTCTACGTCTTTAAATTTATTTTCAACAATAACTAATAATTTCATTATTTCTTTCTCCTAATAAAACCTTTATAAATAAAGAAAATTAATAATGTTAATGGTAAAAAATATGTCAAAATGAAAACAACTGCAAAAAATCTTAATCATGCTTTATTTTCATTTTTTCTTCTGTTTTCAACTATTTCTATCACTTTTATTAATACATCACTTGTGCCTAAATTACTCCTGATATCTTGAATACGTTTTTTATCATATAATACAGTAAAAACATAAAAAAGGATAACACATAGAATAATAACTACACTGATAATTAATAAAACATTAACATTTCCAAAAGTCTGAACAAATCTTTCTCTAAAGTCAATTACAAAATGAAAAGCAAAACCATTTTTAACATTTCCTGATTCACTACTTTCAACTGGTGAACCTATTTCTCAAATTTGATCTTTTAATAAAAAAATAATAAGAGTAAAAGTACCAAAATAAACTAAGAAAAATGTTAAAAATCATGAAATTCTAACTTTTTTTAAAACGAGTGCTTGATATAAATCAGTAAACATTGAACTTGAAGCAACATCTCCGTTTCGATGTTTATTACGATACGCTTGTTCTGCTTTTCTTCAACCACTTATTTTAATTAATGAATTAATCATTAAATAAAATGAGATTAAAATACCTATACCAAAACCAATATAATTGCCTATTCCATACCCTAATTTATGTTGTTCAGTAAAAACAAAAAAGTTTAGTACTAAACCTACAGAAGATCCAACAAATATTATTAAAGAAATAATTAAAGATAAAATTCTTATTCTTTTTTCTTTAAGTATTATTGCAAAAGTTGTTGGACTTAATTGTTTTTGTGGATCTTCTATTATTTTTTTATTTAGTTCATCATTTAATTCTGTTGAGGATTGTTGCAAACTTATTTCTAAAGTTTTTTGTGAATTTCTGGGATTTAACAACATTAACCAATATTATTTTGTTCTTTGTTTGTTTCTTTATGTTCTTTAAGTTTTAAAACTTTTAAAAATTCTTCTACAACAACTGCTACATCTGCTTTATCTCTAGTTTCTTGTCGTTTAATAATTTCGCTATCAATTAAATTAGATAATTTTTTAATTGATTCTTGTGTTAAATTTGATGAAATCTTTTTAATTGTGTTAATATCACTCTTAAAATTAGGATCTGCTGTATTTACTTCATCATAAACTTGTTCTAGTTTTTCTCTAACAAAATCAGTAAATGCTTCTTTTTGTTTTTCTTTACTTTGAGCAAATGTTTCAGGTTTTTCTACACGCATTCTAGCATAAGCCTTATCAACTACTTCACCAAATTTCTCTTCAATATTTAAATCAGATGCAACTTCTTTAATAAAATCAAAAGCAACCGCTTGTACTCTTGGTTCATTAATTAAACTTGAAACGTTTTTTAAATAAGTTGAAAGTTGTTCTTTTTCTTCGTTGCTTAATTTAGAATAATCTTTATTTAAGAACTCTTGTATATCTTTTGTTTGAGCAATGAATTGAACAACATTGTCAATTTCACCAAATATACCTGCTACTGATTCACCTTGTCCTGCGGTCATTACTTTAACGCTGTAAGATGTAGCTTTTTGAAAACTTTCTGATTTTTTTGTTCCAATTAATAATAAGTTAGAAAATGCAGCAACTGGTAAAACTGTTAATAATGAATTAGCAGTAGCTGATAATAATCTTGAAACTCTTTTTTTAGGTTTTAATTTATTCTTTTTGCGTTTAGATAAGTGTACTATAAAGTTAACAATAAATACTATAATATTTAAAAATGCATAAAAAACTAATGAAAATAAAGTTATAGCAAATGGAATTAATGATTTATATTTAGATAAATCTTCATCATTTTTAAACGTTGCATAAATTGAAGCACCAGTGGCTCCTGCAACAATAATTGTTACAATTAAAACAACAAGTTTAGATATTGATCATTTTCATTTTAAAAAATAACCAATACCAAAAGCACCAAATACTAATATTACAGCTAAAATAGGAACCCAAATGTGTGCTCCTGTTTCTGATGAAAGTTTAGCAAGTGCTTGCATTAAATTCTCGATAAATTTCATTATAAATATCCTGCCTTTTTAATTTTTTTTCAAGGTTCTTTTTTCTTAATTCTGTCAATAAACAATGTTCCTTGTAAGTGATCTAGTTCATGTTGAAAAACAATCGCTAAATAATCCGATAGTGTTAATTGAACAAAAGATTTTTCAAAATAACTATAAGCACGAACTGTAATTCTTTGACTTCTATGAACATAACCTTCTTGCTCTGGTCAAGTTTCAGGAACACTTAAACAACCCTCTCCTTCTGATAAAGCAATAAGTTTGTCACTTTTTGAGATTATTCTAGGATTAAAAAGAACATCTTTATAAATAGTTTTATTATTTTCATCTTGTAAAAATACATAAAACACATTTTTTAGTATTCCGTATTGCACGGCAGCAACTCCAACACCCGGCCTAAATTCTGTTCCTTCTGTTTGAGAATCATCAATATGATAGATCATTTTCTGAGCAAGTTCAACATCTTCATCACTAAGAGGAATTGGTACATCTTGTGATTTTTTTCTAAGAACACCCTCCGGTAATTCTACCAACTTAATATCAAATTTCTTTATTTTATTCATATGTGCTATTATACTATTATTTAACATTATTATGGTAAAAATTATCAAATAACCATAATTTTTAACTCATTTAATTTTAAGATTATTTTGCTTATTTTTTATTTAAATAAATATTTATATATCTTTAATTAAATTAATATAAAATTATTTTTATGAATAAAAAAATAAATAAATCTTTGAAAATTTTTACAACAAGTACTATTTTAATCCCTTCTTTTTATGTTGTTGCTTGTAATGATATTTATGAAATAAAACCAAAAGTTCAAAATAATCAAGTTAAAAATACAAATATAAAAAAATTGAAATATAAAGATCAAAATTTAATTAATGTACAAAATGATGCTGATGTTAATTTTTATTATTCTTCATATGGAGTGCAAACTTTTTACAATATGATAAGACTAGCAATGTTATCAACAAAAGAGGTTCATTTTTATCATTCAAACAAGTTTGTTGCAATACAAAATGATTTTAATGATGATGAGTTTCTTAAATTTATCCAAAACGAAAGAAATGCTTCTGATGAAGATAAGAGAAACAGTACAATAAAAAGGATAGGATATTATATTGAAGGAGGTTATTATAAAGAAGCATATGAATATGCTAAAAGCAATCCAAATAAAAAAATAAATGTTTGATTTAATTCTAAAGGGGGACACAGAAATGACACAGTTATTTCTGTGTTTTCTTTTATAAAACAAAAGGAAGGGGGAGGGGTATACCCCTCGGGCTTCGCCCATAAAAATGAGCAAACATTTATCACACAAACAATGAGAATTTTGAATCAAAGAGTATTACAAAGCAAATAATAATTTTGCTAGTGAACAACTATTTTGAACTAATTTTTGTAATCAAAATAACATTAAATTTACTAAGCACGTAATTTATAGATTTAAACAAAAAATTAACTTGTATAATTTAAATATGAATTTAGATA
>NZ_JHWE01000036.1 GCF_000622205.1 Mycoplasma leonicaptivi ATCC 49890 | reverse complement strand
AGTTTTTAGAACTCTTCCTACTGCAACTTTTGTTTCTTTATAATACTTTTTTTCTTTTATGTACTCTCTTTTTGTGACAACTTGAACATATCAAGCGTTTTTTCTTTTACTTATTTTTGCGCCAGTTGGTATTAAAACTTTTTTAAATTTTTCTATCATAAAATGTCCTTTTTTTATTAGTATAAGTATTATACTAAATTATTTTAAAAAACAAAATAAAAAAATATTTTTTTTATAAATTTTTGGTAAAAAACGCACTTTTAAAAAGTAAAAGTGCGTTAGTATAATAAATTACTGAAAGTTTAAATTGTATTCCTGTACTCTTATATTCTTCATATATTTTGTAAAATTCTTCTGCTTTTAAATGTTTTGACATATTTCTCCTTTTTTGATTTTTTTGAGGGGGTATACCCCCTCAAAGGTGTTAAAAAAGCTAACATTATCATGTTAACTTTTTTGTCCACCTTTATTTTGTGAAGTTTATTCTTTTATAATTTTGTATTTTTTATAATTAAAATTTCTCATTATCCTAATTTCCTTTTTATTCTCAAATTATATTATATTTTCAGGAGAATAATTTTGGTAAAATTCACCATATCAGTATAAAATTGAAAAGTATGAAAAATCCTGCACTTACAAAAGCAGGATTTTCTTAGATTTTAATTACTTGTTCTTTTATTGGTATATTTGTTAATTTTTACTTTTTTAATTTTTGGTATAAATAACGCTAAACTGTATTCACCCTTAATAGCATCCATATTTAAAAATTTTTCTATTAATGTTTCAACATCATCGAAATACCAAGTTTCATGTATTTTAGTTAATTCTTTTGCTAAACAGACTTTTACCTCTGTCCCCAAAACATCTTTTATGTCTATCAATGTATTTAGTAATTTGTGTGGAGAAACAAAAAATATATATGTATGATTTTCTTGCAATGTTTTCAATTCATTTTTTCTTTGTTGTGTTTTATCCTTTATAAAACCTAAAAAAGTAAAATTGTTACTAAATCCAGAACCAGTAAATGTTGTAATTACTGCTGAAACTCCTGGTACTATTTCAAGTTCAATATTATTTTTTCTAGCTAAATTAATTATTTCAAAACCAGGATCAGAAACAACCGGCATACCAGCATCCGATACAAGCGCTACATTATTCCCTTGTTCTATTAATTTAATAATCCCTTGTGCCGAATGAGCTTCTGTAAAAGAATTATACGTAATTAATTTTTTATTATATATATTGAATTTATCTAAAAGTTTTTTAGTAACTCTTGTATCTTCACAAGCAATTATTTCAACATTTTTTAGAGTTTCATGTGCTCGAAATGTTATATCATTTAAGTTTCCTATTGGTGTTCCAACTATGTAAAGTTTACTCATATAACCTCAGTATTTTTACTAATAAACTATTTTTTTGTAATTTAAAATTAGCATTTTTCTTAATATGATCTTCAAAATAAATAATGTATTCAACTAAAAAAAAGTGGTTGTTTTTGCCTTGATACAATGTTTTATTTATTTCTATTAATGCTTTTATATATTTATTGTTAAAAATATCAGTTTTGTTTAAAAAACCATTTTGTAAAAAGCATAATTTCAATAATTTAAAAATAAACTCATAATGTGGTTGTTTTTCTTTAATAATGTATTTGTTGAGTTCAATAATTAACTTATATAAACTATTTTTTTTATTATTTGCAAAAGATTTTAATATATCTATAAGGTTTGTAAAAATTTCTTGATATTCATCTGTATTAAATTGTTCAATTATTGATTCATCTCTGTATAAGTACATTAAAAAAATAAAAAAATCATCTGTTACATCTTTGTTTGTTTCTTGTAAAATAAACGAAAAAGGTGTTTTAGGAATTTTTACAATTTGACTTCTTGAAAGAATTGTAGGTAAAATTTTTTCTTTGTGCGAACTGCTTATTAAAATATATAAATTTTCTACTGGTTCTTCAATAATTTTTAAAATTGAATTTAGTGCATAAATATTCGAATTTTCAATATCTTTTATATATATAATAGTTTTTGTTTTTTTATTACTCAAAAGCGCTTTATTAAAAGTTTCTTCGATAAACTCCTTTTTTATTGATTCTTTACTGCCATCAATAAAAAATAGATTTTCATATATAGAATGAAAATCAATTTGCTTTTCGTTTAATAAATCTGATTTATTTATAATTATTTTGATAATATTTTGAATAAATAAATCTGATTTATTTACTTGATTGACATCAAATAAATATAAATGATTTAACTTATTATTATGTGTTAAATCTTTAAAGGTTTCATAAATATTATTCACCACTTATTTCCTTTAAATATTTTTTAAAACCACTATGATTTAAAAGTTTATTAAAAACATCATTTGTTACTTCTTCTGGTGTTCCCATTGCATCAACAATAATAAATCTTTCTCTATCCTCATTTATAAGTTGTTTATACCCATTATAAACTTTATGATGAAAACTAATATCTTCTTGTTCCAATCTATCATGTAATAATCTTGATTTTTGACGTCTTTGTAAGCATTGTTCAGGTGTTGCATCAAAAAATATAGTTATATTCGGTATTGCATTATCAATAATTAAATTTGTAAGGCTTTTAACAAAAGAATAACCTAAACCACGTGCAAAACCTTGATATGCATAAAAACTATCTATATAACGATCACATAACACTAATTGATTCTTTTTCAATCCTGGTCATATCACTTTTTCAAGATGTATTCTTCTACTTGTTGAGTAGAGCATTGCTTCAGCAACAGGAGATAGTTCACTTGTTTTATCAAGAATAATTTCTCTAATCCGCTCTGCTTCGTTTAAACCTTTTCCACCGGGTTCTCTTGTTAAAATAATTTTAAGATAAGGGATTTCATTGTGCAATTTATTTGTAAGTTCGTTTATTATAGTTGTTTTTCCGCTTCCATCTAAACCCTCAAATGTTATAAACATAATTTTCTCCTTATTTTCTATTTTTTAATGAAAAATTTAGTGTTATTTCATCTAAATAGTCTATTGATGCACCCACAGGAACACCTATTGCGAATTCTGATATATTATTAACACCTTTTTTAAGCAATTCTTTTTTTAAAATATTTTTTGTAATTTCACCACTTAGGTTTGGTGATATACCAAGAATTACTTCATCAAAATTTTGTGAATAATTTTTTAATTTATCAATATATTCTTGTGCTTCATTAAGGTTTTTTTCATCATCAAGTTTGTAAGGGAATATAAAATATTTACCTCTAAAAAAAGAAGCTTTTTCAATTTTATTAAGGTTTTGCATATTTTCTAACACTAATAATTTATTTTCTCTTGTATCATCAAAACATATATCACAATTTTCTTCAATAAAAGTTCTATTACAAAATTCACATATAACAGATAAAGATTTTATTCCCTTAATTTTATTTACAAGTAAATTTACATCTAAACTTGGTGTTTCTAAAATTCAGTATATAAATTTTTCAGCACTTTTTTTAGAAAAACCTGGTATTTTTGTTAAATTACTTATTAATTCATTTATTTTATCTGAATTAAACATAATTTATTAAAAAGGGAAACCACTTGGCATTTTAGGTGCTAATGATTTTTGTTCTTCTTCGATTTTATCGACTAATTCATTAAAAGCAACAATTAATAAATCTTCTAATAATTCTTTATCATCAGGATCAATTAAAACTTCATCTATTTCTACTGATTCAATTAACATATTTCCTTTTGCTTTTATTTTTACACCTTGTCTTTCTACGATAAAATCTTTTTTATTAAATTCATCTTGTTTAAGTTCAAGGTCTTTTTGCATATTTTTTAATTTTTTTAACATTTCTTGGTTCATAAATCATCCTTTTTTATTTTTAAGTATTAAATATTTTATTAAATTTTTCTAAATTACTACTTTCTTTTTTAGGTTTTATTGTTTTTAATTTTGAAGGATTGTGTAGAGTAAATGGTAATTTTGATATTTGATTTGAATAATTTTCTTTAAAAATTTGCCTGATTTCATTTTTTTCATCTTGCGTAATAAACAGAACATTTAAATAATCACAACAATATACCTCTGATAAATAATTTTGTAATTCAAAATCATACATCATTTCTCTTAGTTTATCAACTATTTGTTTATCTTCTGATTCAAAAAGTATTGTGGTGTTTGTAGCACACAAAATATTCATTTTATTAAAAAGTTCATCAAATTCAATATTAATTTTATCAATTACGCTTTTTGATTTAATTTGTTTAAATTCTGAAGTTTTAATATCAGATTCATTTTTTGTAAATTTAACATATAAAATTAAATTTAAAACATCAAGTAAATAATTTAAACCTTTTTTAATCTCGGGAACTTTTGTTTCTTGTTTTTGTTCAAATGATGAAAATGTATCTTCAGCTTCTTTAGCATTTGATAAATGATTTTCTACAAAATCATTTACTGGTGAATAATCATTATATTTTGGACTGTTTTGTAATTCAGTTGATTCTTGTTTAATATTTTTAACCGAAAAAATTTCTTGAATATTATTGCTAATTGAATTAACAGAATTATTTTTTGTTTGTTTATTTAATTTTTCCTTTATTACATCACTATTAATATGATTTTTTGTTTGTTTATTTTTTTCTATTTTATGAACAATATTAATTAAAGAAATTTCTAAAAGTTCAAAACTTTGATTTATTTTTGTTTGATTTAAGAAAACTTCAAAAAAACTATCAATTAATATTTTAGAAATTTCAAAATTAAGTTCAAGAGAAGAAATTGTTTGTTCAGATAATCATATTAAAAATTTTGATTGGTGTGTTTTATTATATAAAATTCATTCCTTTGTTATGTTTAATAAACCACTTTGAATATGAAAAGTTTCAACTCCTGAAATATTCATTTCATAAAGAATTTCGTTTATTGAGATTATATCCTGTTTAATAATAGCGTTTATTAATTCAACTAATTTATGTGTTGTAGCCATACCAAAATTTTGCTGAATACTTTGTATTGTTATTTTATTACCATTGAATGAACTTGATTGTTCTGAAATTGATAATGCATCTCTCATTCCGCCAGTTGCTAAAATCGATATCATTTTTAATGATTCGGAATCGTATGCAATACCTTCTGTATCAAGAACTTTAGTTAAATGTGAAATAATTTCTTTTTGTTCTATTCTTTGAAAGTTAAATTTTTGCACTCTTGAAAGAATTGTTAATGGAATTTTTTGAGGGTCTGTTGTTGCTAAAATAAATTTTATATGCTTTGGTGGTTCTTCAAGTGTTTTAAGCAAAGCATTAAATGCGGCTTTACTTAACATATGAACCTCATCAATAATATAAATTTTAAAGTTACTCTCGATAGGTAATTGCTCAATTTTTTCTTTTAAATATCTTATTTCATCAACACCGTTATTTGAAGCTGCATCTAACTCAATAATATCAAGTGAATCATTTTTGTTTAAACAATTATTACATGGTAATGTTGCATCGGAATTATGATTACAATTTATTGTTTTTGCAAAAATACGCGCAATAGAAGTTTTACCTGTACCTTTTGGGCCACAAAATAAGTAAGCGTGAGATAATTTATTATTTAAAATTGAATTTTTTAATGTTGAAACAATATTATTTTGACCTACAACTTGTTCAAATGTTTTTGGTCTATATTTTCTGTATAATGCTTGATATTCCATTTTTCTCCATTTATTTTTTAATTATAATAAAATTTATTAATGTTAAATGATAAAAAAGAAACAAAATAACTAATTTGCTTCTAATTCATTAAATAATTCAATAATTTCTTCTGTTTTTAACTGTTGTATTCTTAAATTTTCATTATATTTTAGCTTTTGAAAAACATTTTCTATTTTTTTTAAATCGTAAACTTGCTTTAATGAAAAAATAAGTTTTTTTCTACGATTTGCAAAACATAATTTAAAGAAATTTTTGTATTTTTGTCAATCAGAATCTGAAATATCATCCTTAAATTCTAGTGATAGTATTGCTGAATCAACTTTTGGAGCAGGTGAAAAACATTTTGAAGGAACAAAAAATTCAATTGCTGTTTTAGATAAAAATTGAGCACTTACTGATAACTTCGAATATTCATTTGTGTTATGTTTTGCGTTTATCCTTTGTGCGACTTCTTTTTGAACCATTAAAATTGCTTTTTTAATTTTATTTCTATTATCAAAAATCTTAAATAAAATATCAGTCGTTATATAGTAAGGGATATTAGCTATAACAATAGAATCATTTATTTCACTTAAATTTTGTTCTAAAAAATCACCAAAAATTAAATTAAAGTTTGATGATTGTATATTATTAGATAGTATCTCAACCATATCTTTATCAATCTCAAAAGCAGTTATTTTATTGTTTAATTTAACAAGTTCATTAGTTAAAGCACCTCTACCAGGACCAATTTCGATAATATCTAAATTAGTATCATTAAGTAAATTTATAATTTTTTTAATAATATTTTTATCAATTAGAAAATTTTGACCAAATTTTTTTTTAGCATAAACTTTTTTCATTATAAATTGAATAACTTTCTTGTGTTTTTATTTACCTTATCAACAAATTTATCCATTCCTATGTTTAAAAGTCCAGCTACATAGTAAGCAACATATACTATTGTATTAGGTTCGTTTTTTTCACCAGTATAAGGATGAACTCTTAAGTATGGTGAATCTGTTTCAATTAATAATTTATCAATAGGGGTGTTTTTTATAACTTCTCTTGTTTGGCTACTTGAACCAAATGTGCAAACACCACTATATGAAAAATATAAATTCTTATATGTTTTAAATTTATCTAATCAAAATAAATTACCAGCAAACGTATGTAACATACATTTTGTATTAGGGTATTTTTTAAGAATATTAAAAACATCTTCATAAGCATTATACTCATCTTCTTTATCTCTTATATGAATTACAGCAGGTAAGTCATATTTATTTGCAAGTTCAATTTGTTGCTCAAAAAAAGCAATTTGTATTTCTTTTGCAACCGAGTTTTCATAGAAATAATCAATACCAATTTCACCTATCCCTTTAATAAGTGTGGGATTATTACTTATATGTTTTTCTACTTCATTTTCTATTGAAATAATAGAGTTTTCTATTAATTGTTCTGGATGCACACCAATACAAGGTAGTAATTTAGGAAATTTTTTTGATAATTCTATAATCTCAAGATTTTCTTTAATGTGTCCACCGTTATTAATAAAATAATCAACACGATTATATTCTGATGCTATTAAAATTTCATTAATAATATCATCTGAACCATAATAAGATGAATTAATATGACAATGAGCATCAATAAATTTATTAAATTTTTTGGACATATTATTTACCTAAGCAAAAATTAGAAAACATTACATCAAGTAAGTCTTCTCTATTTGCATTTCCTTTTATATTTTGTAACGAATCTCATGCACTGTATAAATCAACAATAATTACATCATAAGTATAACCATTTTGAATAGAAATTTGAGCTTCTTTTAAATTGTTTAGTGATTGTTTTATTAATGAGAGTTGCCTTGTATTTGAAAAAATTCTTTCATCAAAAATATCAATATTTTTAAAATCTTTAATCAAGGCTTTTTCTAACTCAGATATTTCTTTATTTAAAGCAGAAATATTAATTATTTCACTTTCTTCAGATTTTTTTAAATCCATTTTATTATTTACTTTAATATAAAATTTATTATGTTTTTTTGATTCTTTTTCAATCATTTGATCATATTCATTTTCTGTTTGATATGGATCAATAACATGAATAATTAAATCTGATTCATAAATTTGTTTTAAGGACTTTTCAATACCGATGCTTTCAATTATTTCATTTGTTTTTCTTAAACCAGCAGTATCTATTAATTTGAATAATATTCCATCAATTTGATATGATGCTTCAATAATATCTCTTGTTGTTCCTGCTATATCAGTTACAATAGCTTTTTCTTCTGATAATAAAGCATTTAAAATACTACTTTTACCAACATTAGGTTTTCCTAAAAGAGCAACTTTTACACCTTCAAAAATATATCTACTGTTTTCAGAAATTTTTATTATTTCATTAAGTTCATTCGTTAAATTTATTAATTCTTCAAGCATTAATTGATTAGTCATTTTCGTTACATCTTGGTATTCAGGATAATCAATATTTACTTCACATATACCAATTAAATAATTTATTTTATTTGCAAAATTATCAATTAAGTTGCTTGTTTTACCTTTGAACCTACTCACATGTGCATTAGCTTGAACTAAGGTTCTTGAAAAAATCAAATCATGTATTGCTTCTGCTTTTATTAGATCCATTTTTCCATTTAAAAAAGCTCTTCTTGTGAATTCACCTTTTTCCGCCATTCTTGCACCATTACTTAATAAAAGTTCTAATATTTTGTTTGTGACTACTATTCCACCATGACAATTAATTTCAATTATTGGTTCACCTACAAAGTTATTGTAAATAATTTTATCTTCTTTTTGTTTTCCTAAAAACCACATAACTAAAACTTCATCAATCAATTGATCGTTATCATAAATATGGCCGTATGTTATATCGTGATCTGAACCAATTTTGCCTTTATAAATTTTTTTAAAAATATTAAATGCTTCGAAACCACAAATTCTTATTATAGATATTGGTTGATTTATTCTTGAACCAGAACTAATTGCTGCTATTGTATCGTTCATTTAACCTCTTTTGTAAAATAAAATATAAAAAAAGCCCTATAAGGGCAATGTTCTCTGAAAACTGAATAGTAATTAATAATTTATTAAAATGTCTTGAATACATTTCTTTTAAACCTATCAATTTATTAGTAATGGTCAGCTGAATGTATTACTACACTTACACTTCCATCCTATCAACCTCGTAGTCTACAAGGAATTTCAAGGGAATACTTATCTTTGAGGAGGCTTCCCACTTAGATGCTTTCAGCGGTTATCCTTTCCGTACTTAGCTACCCAGCTATGCTTCTGGCGAAACAACTGGAACACCAGCGGTACGTCCACTCCGGTCCTCTCGTACTAAGAGCAGCTCTCATCAATATTCCA
>NZ_JHWE01000035.1 GCF_000622205.1 Mycoplasma leonicaptivi ATCC 49890 | reverse complement strand
TGATAAAGTAATTAACATTTGGATACATATATTTTTCATCATCGCTAGTTTTTAGAACTCTTCCTACTGCAACTTTTGTTTCTTTATAATACTTTTTTTCTTTTATGTACTCTCTTTTTGTGACAACTTGAACATATCAAGCTTTTTTTCTTTTACTTATTTTTGCGCCAGTTGGTATTAAAACTTTTTTAAATTTTTCTATCATAAAATGTCCTTTTTTTATTAGTATAAGTATTATACTAAATTATTTTAAAAAACAAAATAAAAAAATATTTTTTTTATAAATTTTTGGTAAAAAACGCACTTTTAAAAAGTAAAAGTGCGTTAGTATAATAAATTACTGAAAGTTTAAATTACAAGTATAAGTTTTAATTTAAGAATGTTAATGTATTTATTACAAAATATTGTGACATATAAAGAATATATTAAGGAATTTTTAAATGCAAAACCGTTGGAAATAAGTAATACAAAATTAAATATAAAAAGAATAAAAATAAAAAACTTATCATTTAAATATAATGAGAAGTATATACTAAATAATTTTAATTTTTGTTTTGAAGCAGGTAAAAAATATGCATTAAAAGGAGCGTCGGGTTCTGGTAAATCAACATTAATAAAAATTTTATTAAAACAAATTGAAAATTATGAGGGGAATATTTTTGTTAATGATTTAAATTTAAAAGAAATTAATACACAAGATTTAATAAACTCATTAACATTTTTAGATAACTCAGAAAACCTTTTTAACGACACAGTTTATAATAATATCACTCTTTGAGATATGACAAGTGATGAAAATATTAAAGATATTTTACAAAAATCAGATTTATTAGATATAAAACCAGAATTATTGATTAACGAAGAAAACTCCCTTTCGACAGGACAAAAACAAAAAATTAATATAGCAAGACATTTTTACAGAAATAAAAATATTTTAATAACTGATGAAGCATTTTCTAATATCGATATTAAAAGTGCAGAAAAAATCTTACAGAATATTAATCCAGATGTTATGTTTATTAATGTTTCTCATAATATAACTAATTCAGATTATTACGATCAAATTTTAGAAATAAAGGAAGGGGTTTTAGTTGAATAAAATATTAAAAAATATTAAATTTCAATTTTTTGCTTTTGTATTAATATCTACCTTTGTTTTATTGTTAACTTCAACTATTGATATTTTGGAATCGTTAGCAATTGATTCATTAAATCAAAAATTTAGAATTTTAGAAACAAGTCATTTCTTTTCGTTTGTTTTATTAATTATATTTATTGGTATTTCATATTTTATAAATCTTATTTTAAATTATTTTTATTATAAAATATATAACAAATTTGTAATATATACAAGTAAATCAGTAGCAAAGAATTTTTATGAACAATATTTTATTGCAAAAAGTAAAGAAATCAATAATTATAATTCTGATTTTGCTTTTAATCACATTTTAAATAATTCACAGAATATTTTTATATCTTCAATTGTTCCTTTTGTCGGGATTATTTCAATGTCTATTAATTTTGCATTTATTTTTTCTTACTTAAGTTATCAGAATTGGATAATAGGTATTTTTACTTTGTTTATTTTAATTATAAGTTCTCTTTCAAAAATACCTTTTTTAAAAAAAATAGAATTTTATATTTTGAATACTCAAAATGCATTTAATAATTTAGTTTCTCAAATGTCTTATTATCTTGATAGATTTTCAATTCTTTATTATAATAATAAACAAAACCTAATTATAGGTAAAATGGAACAAGATATATATGATTATTGTACTATTGCTTATAAAAGTGAAAAAATAAATATCTTAAGTTCAGAAATACCATCAATAATAATCGAAATAGGAAAAATAATAGGTATCATTTTATTATCATTTTTTATCCTGAATAAAACATTTAATCTTTCAATAGGTATAATTTATTTATTTATAAAAATTATTTCAAATTTTAAAGATAATTTTTTAGATCTTATATCAAATATACAGAGTTTTATTGCTTCAAAAAAATTATATAACACATTAAATTTAAGTCTTTTAAAACAAGAAAGAACTGAAGAACTCAATGATATTAATATTATTTCATTAAATAACTTAGAATTATACAGAGGTAATAAAGTTATATCTAAAAAACTTTCGTTTGAATTTATTAAAGGCAAAAAATATGTGATTATAGGTAAATCTGGTTCAGGTAAAACAACATTAATTAAAACTTTATTAAAGGAAAATGAAGTTTTTAATGGTGATATTACATTTAATGATACTAATATCAAGAAACTTAATACAAGAGAAATATTAAAAAATATTAGTTACTTATCTCCGGATTTATTTATTTTTAATCAAAACATTGTTAATAATATTTCTTTATTTTCTAATGATGTTTTAATAGAAAAACAGCTGGAATTTGTTGAATTAAAAGAAGAAATAAGTGAAAAAATATATTTAAAGAACCTGGATTCTGATTCTGTATTAAGTCTTGGACAAAAGCAAAGAATTGCTCTTGCAAGAACGTTTAGTTTTGATAAGAATATACTTATTTTAGATGAATCACTTTCTAATCTTAATAAGGAATTAAGAAACAAAATTTTAGATAAATTATTAAAATTGGATAAAACAATAATAGTAATTTCACATCATTTAGAACCGCAAGATTTCAAAAAATTTGATGGTGTTTTAAATTTGGATTTATAAAGTTAATATTTATTTTTCTTTGTCAAAAAACAAAACATTCATTATTTAAATCAAAATAATATTTAGTCAAAAATACATAAAAAATGTATATGCAAATATTTACACAAAAAAATTTTAATATTTTTAAATTAATTTTTTATAATACAAAAATATATATAATTTATTTAATAAAATCATAAATTTTTATTTATAAGAAAGGCAAATTTATTTATGAAAAAAGTAGCAATTAATGGTTTTGGAAGAATTGGTAGATTATTCTTCCGTAGATTATTAGAACAAAATTCAAACTTAGAAGTTGTAGCAGTTAATGATTTAACTGATGCTAAAACATTAGCTCACTTATTAAAATATGATACAGCTTTTGGAAAATTAAAATACGAAGTTAAAGCAGAAGGAAACTCAATTTTTGTTAATGGTAAAGAAATTAAAGTTCTTGCAGAAAGAGATCCAGAAGCTTTACCATGAGGTGATTTAGGTATTGATTTGGTTGTTGAATCAACAGGTTTCTTTACAAAACGTGAAGGTGCAGAAAAACACTTAAAGGCTGGTGCTAAAAAAGTTGTTATTTCAGCTCCATCAGACAAAGATGTTAAAACAGTTGTATTTAATGTAAACCACAATATTTTAGATAAAAATGATACTTTAATTTCAGCAGCTTCATGTACAACAAACTCATTAGCTCCAATGGTTAAAGTATTAGTTGATCAATTTGGATTAAAATCAGGTTATATGACAACAATCCACGCATATACAGGTGATCAAAGATTACAAGATGCTCCACACAAAGATTTACGTAGAGCACGTGCAGCAGCTTCAAATATGGTTCCTACATCAACAGGTGCAGCAAAAGCAATCGGTTTAGTAGTTCCAGAAGCAGCAGGTAAATTAGATGGTGTTGCGGTTCGTGTTCCAGTTTTAACAGGTTCATTAGTAGACTTAACAGTTTTATTAGAAAAACAACCAACAGTTGAAGAACTTAATGCAGCAATGAAAAAAGCTTCAAATGAAACATTTGAATATACAGAAGATGAGATTGTTTCATCAGATATCGTTAACTCAACACACGGTTCAATTTTTGATGCTAAAATGACAGCAATCAAAGAAACTAAAGAAGGAAACTTATACAAATTATTCTCATGATATGATAATGAAATGTCATATGTTTCACAATTAGTTAGAACAGTTATTTACTTTGCAAACTTATAATTATCTTAAAAAATAAGTATTTTATATAAAAAAGTACTTATTTTTTTTATTTTTCTTGCAATATCAAATATAAAAGAGCAAAAATTGTACATATAATGCTTAAATTAATTAATTTTTAATATAATTTAAGATATGAAAAAAATAATTAAGAAGTTTTTACCATTTAGTTTGTTATCTGGAATTTTATCTTTTTCTGTTGTTGCATGCACAACGGTAAAAGAATATCAACCAGAAACTTCAAAAGAAGAAGTTGCAAAAAAACGTGAGTATCAAAAAGAATATGAACTTTTATCAACTACATATAATAAATTAGTAAAAAAAGAGTATTGAGATACATTTAAAGAAGAGTTTAGTGTATTAGATGATTTACAAAGCAAAAGATCAAAAATATCATCATATGCTACTTTTGTTGAAGAAAATACAAAAGCAACAATTTCACAACTTAATAAAAAAATTGATGAAATCAAAATTTTAAGCAATCTTTTTATATATTACTCTAATATTTTAGATATTAAAAATGAATTATTGAATTTAGATAATGAAACAAAAAAAGCACAAGAGAATAATATTAATATCCTTGATTCTAAAATAAATAAATATATTAAAGATGGTATTGAACAAACAAACGAAACTTACAAACAAAGAACAGAAGAAGTTCAAAATAAATATAAAGAAATATCACAAAAATAATAAATTACAAAACCAAGTTTTATTAATTAATTTGGTTTTTATTTTAACTTTTTGGTGTATAATACCACTTATGAAAAATATTAAAAACGTTATTAAAATTGTTTTTATCAATCACATTCGTAAAATTACTATGTGACGTTTTTAATATTATCTGTTCAACCATAACAGATAATAAAAGAAATCTGTTATGTTCTCTATAGAGGAGCTTTTAGCAAGAGTAATTAATTGTTTAGGTATACAAAGAAATTAATGAAAGTGTATAAAAGCCGAAATTTAAATAATTACAATTATTTAAATTGGTAGAAAAGCATAAAAGATTTCTACTCTTGTTTTAACCAATGGTGCTATAGATTTACATAACAAATTTGTGTATTAAAATTAATAATAACAATTGTTTTGTAGATTTTATAGATCTACAAAACTTTTTATTTTAATGAGGTATTTATGAAAAAACTAAATTTAAAAGCAAAAATTCTTTTATCACTTGGTATGATAACAACTTTATCTGCTTTAACATTAGGAATTATGTTTGGATATTCAAATAATTCCGATGAAAGAAGAGGTTCAAATTCAAATTTAACAAAATATGAATTATCTAATGATTTTTCACAATTAAGAGATGAAAACAACAATCTAAAACCAGTTATAAATATTTTAGATCCACTTAAAAAATATTCAGTAGGTATTATTTCAGATCAAACAACATATTCAAAATTTAAGTTTATAGGTGAAGAAAAAGAATATGATTTTAGTGAATTCTTTGATGAATATTTTAAAAGATATTCAGAAAGTTTTACTCTTCAAGTAAAATATGGTTCATTTAGTTTTTTTAACGAATATGTTATTGCTGTAAAGCCGAAACAATTTATCGAATTTACAAAATGATTTATCGAAAATGCTTCATGAGGACCAGACTTATTAACACTTGAAAGTTTTAGAATTGTGCCAGGTGTTGAACAAAATGGTAATGCAATTACATTAGGTTCTCACTCAACAGTTCATAAAGAAGTTTCTGAAATTAAATTCTTCCCTGATGCCTTCTTTGGTTCATTACCAATTTATTCTTCAATTTCTGGTGCAGGTAACGGAAGAGATGCATTAACATATTCACTTTTTGATGCAGAACAAGATTTAGAAACTGTTCAAGATTATCTGGATTCTATTCCTTTAGCTTCAGCAATTAAAAATTCTAGAAGTGATCTAAATGAAAGTTTTTCTTCATTATACAATCCTTCAAAAATATTAAATAAAGAATTTTTAGTTTTAAAAACGGATGCAAGAAATGGTAGAGGAAGTGTTGTGTTACCAGTTGATACAACACAAGAAAAATATCAAGAACTTGTTGAAAAATATAAAAATGAATTTAACCAAAGACAAGAAAAATATCAAGATACTTTAGCAAATAATTATCAATATGATTTTGATATAAACTCTAAACCGTTTTCAGCATTTAAAAAAGCAAAAGTAACTAATGTTATCTCTTCATCAAATGATAGTAATCCAGCATTGCTTGTTGAATTTAAATACCCTGATTCAGAAGAAACTTTTAGATTTTTAATGACACAAGGTGAAGTTGAGCCAAGTTATGAAATAACATACAATACTTTTAAAGAAGTAATTAATTCAAATTTTGTTCATTTCTTGGATCTTTATGATATTAAACAATTTGAAAACAAAAGTATTTGAGTTTATGAAAATGACAATCAAAAACAATTTTTTGCAACAAAAACTGAGGCATTAAATAATATTAAATCACTTCAAAACTTTGCTAGTTTATCAGAAACAGAAAAAGCAAAATTACAAAATTATGTAATTGAATCAATTAATGTTCAAGAACAAAATGCTAAAAAAGTTTTAGTAGTTACATTTAAAAATAATAGTCAAAAATTAATTTTTAACCTTGAACAAAGCGAACAAGAAAAAGAAGAGTTTAATTCATTTAAAAAAGCAATTGGTGATAAAGGAGCAGTTAGACCACTTACAATTGAATATACACCAGAAGATATTTCAATTATTAACCCAGAAACTAACAAACCATTAAGAGGTCTTAAAAGCCGTAAATATCAAATATTTAATGAGACCTATACCGGTTTAGTTGATAAAGTTCTTAAAAAATTCCCTCATTTAAATAAAAAACAAGAAGGTCCACATATTGAAAGATTTTTAAATGATCAAGGATTTTATGAATATCAAATTAAAGATGGTATTTATTATGGTTTAAGTTCTACCGATAGAATTGGCTTACCACTTTTAATCGCTGCTACATTAGATGATTTTGAAGGTATTTCAACAGATTTCTTAAAATATGTTGGTATTCATGAATATGGTCACCATTACACTCTTGACCAAATGACCGCTTTAAATGAAAGTGGGAATGCAGTATTAGTTGGTGGTTTATCAACAAGAGGCGGAATTTCAGAAGCATCATACTATTCAGCAGAAGCACTTAGAAATTATTTAAAAGCAAGAACTAATCTTGATTTTGATAGAGTTAATGCATTAGGTTCAAAAACAGATAAAGGTCAATTCTTACAATGAAAATTTATTAAAAATAATGGTGAAATTGTAAAAGAAACTAATTCAGATATTTGAGGTGCAGAACAATCAAGTAAAAATGATAATATTTTTGATGTTTTAGATAACTCAAAAAGAAGATTTTTACAAACTTTTGAAGGTTTACAAGTTGCTGCAAAATTACGTGATGTTAAACTTGGTGATTTATTTATAGCCAATTCATTTGATGAAAATTCAGGAACACTTAATCCATTTATTTCAGGAAGAGCAAAGTTTTTTGTTGCATCAAAAGATACAAATGGAAATCCAATTTTTAGAATAAAAGAAGGAAATGAAAGAGAAGTTTTAAATTCTTTAAAAGACGGTTTAGGCAATTCTATTAGTGAAGCAATTACTTGAAATCTTGATGGTAGTTTTAGTATTCAACCATTAAGCTTCAATCAAAGAACAGTTACAGAAAATAATGAAGAAAAAATTATTTATTCAGTTTCTAAAATTAATTTATTTAATAAAGATGGTTCCCCAGTTATAAATGTTGCTTTAAATGAAGATTTAACTCCAGAAGATAAGTCTTATATTGATGAACAAATTTCAATTGTACAACAAGCTTTTGCAAACTTACTTGATTTTAATTATACTGAATCAGGTTGAAACAGTGTTTCAACTTCGCTTGGTGGTAAAATTAGATTTGGTACAAAAACTCTTTTATCATCAGGTGACATAAATGCTTTTGTAAGCAATTTAACAAATCGTTCAAATAGTAATGAATTTAATTCACAATATAACGACATAACAAAAGCAAATAATCCAAGAACTGCTTATCAATATCTTGCTATTCCACTAGTTCAAGAAGAAAATAAAAACATAGGTCAAGCAATATTAACCTTACGTGATGCGGCAATAAATGCATATAGAAGAAAAGTAAGACAAGCATCTTCACATCCATTTGAAGCAACAGCACAAGTTAATAATGTTTTAACTTTTACAAAAAACGAAAATAATCAATTAAAAATTGATTCAAAATATACTTTCCCATACTATGTTAGAGCATCTAATTTATACAATATGTACAATGAGGATGCATCAATTCTTTCAACATTCCGTGAATATGCTAATGATTTAGGTTTAGCAAATGCAGAAGCCCCATTCCAAACCAATTTTGCAATTGCATTTATGGAAAAAATGAATGGTATTATGGAAACCAGAGGTCAAGGTTCATATTATTATTCAGTAGTATTTTTAAACGATCAAAATGTAGTTTCTTCACCAGAAGCTATTAGTCGTGCTTCAAGTTCTACAAATCTTTCAAATGGAGAATTTTATAATTTAACTAAAAAAATTGCTTTTAATAACACTAATTCTTCTCTTAATGGTAATGAATCACTTTATTCAGCATATCCAGATTCAATTGGTAAAAATATAACAAATAATTCAATACAAAGTTATTCACCTGTATTTGAAAAATTCCAAGACTTTATTGAATATGGTTCAGTTGATTTTTCAAAAGCAAAACTTGTTTCAGTTGAAACCGAAAATGATTTACAAACAGCAGTATTTAACTGAGATATAGATTATGTAAAAACAAAAATTGATTTTGCTAAATTTAAAGATGGTGTTGCTAAATCTTCTGAAAATTCAACTCAAAAACAAAGAATCGCAGAAATGTCTGACCAAGACTTAGCAAATGAAATTATGAAAAGATTTATTAATTCATATCATTTTATTGCGATGAAAGATTTTAATCCTGCAAAAGATTTAGTAAAAAATCAAGCAATTTTTTCTGAGTTATACGGTATGTCAAAAGCAAGTTCTCACCTAAGAGAAGGTTATGTATATGATCATTCTAAAGTATCAGAACATAAACAAAGAACAACTTTTGATGCTAAAAAATTACAAGATGCAATTGTTAAATTTAAACTTTCAGTAATTTATTATACTAACGCACTTTTACTTTTTAAAAGTGCGTTTTTTACCAAAAATTTATAAAAAAAATATTTTTTTATTTTGTTTTTTAAAATAATTTAGTATAATACTTATACTAATAAAAAAAGGACATTTTATGATAGAAAAATTTAAAAAAGTTTTAATACCAACTGGCGCAAAAATAAGTAAAAGAAAAAACGCTTGATATGTTCAAGTTGTCACAAAAAGAGAGTACATAAAAGAAAAAAAGTATTATAAAGAAACAAAAGTTGCAGTAGGAAGAGTTCTAAAAAC
>NZ_JHWE01000034.1 GCF_000622205.1 Mycoplasma leonicaptivi ATCC 49890 | reverse complement strand
TCATCATCGCTAGTTTTTAGAACTCTTCCTACTGCAACTTTTGTTTCTTTATAATACTTTTTTTCTTTTATGTACTCTCTTTTTGTGACAACTTGAACATATCAAGCTTTTTTTCTTTTACTTATTTTTGCGCCAGTTGGTATTAAAACTTTTTTAAATTTTTCTATCATAAAATGTCCTTTTTTTATTAGTATAAGTATTATACTAAATTATTTTAAAAAACAAAATAAAAAAATATTTTTTTTATAAATTTTTGGTAAAAAACGCACTTTTAAAAAGTAAAAGTGCGTTAGTATAATAAATTACTGAAAGTTTAAATAAACAAGCAAAAACTTGAAAAACTACAAAATATTAAAACAACATTATTACAAAAAATATTTGTTTAAAATATACAAAAAATTAATTAAAAAATACAAATAAATTTAAATTACAAAAGGCACAAAAGTAGGTAAAATCTTTTTCATAAAAATACCATTAATGATATAATAGCAATGTTACTCTTTATGTAACCGTTCTAAAAAGGTTTTAAAAGCGATTAACATCCACCTTAAAGACGAGCCACAAAACGGAGGTAAATGCATGATAGCAATTATCGTAACAGGTGGGAAACAACTTTTAGTTAGAGAAGGACAAACAATTTATATTGAAAAAATCGAAGGTGAAGCAGGTCAAGAAGTTAAATTTGATCAGGTTTTACTTGCAGGTTCAAAAGTTGGTAGTCCTTTAGTTAAAAATGCAGTCGTAACAGGTATCATTGAAAAACAAGGAAAAGCAAAAAAAATCGTTGTTTATCGTCACAATGCAAAATCAACACATAAAAGAAAATTAGGACACCGTCAACCATATACACGTGTTAAAATTACAGCGGTAAAAGGATAATCTAAGAAATGGCAAAGACAAAAGCAGGTGGGTCTACCAGAAATGGTCGTGATTCACATTCAAAACGTTTAGGTGCTAAATTAGGTGACGGTCAATTTGCAACAGCAGGATCAATTATCTACAGACAACGTGGAACAAAGATTCATGCTGGTACAAATGTAAGACGTGGTGGTGATGATACATTATACATGACTATTGATGGTTATGTAAAATACGAAAGCAAACACAACAGAAAGTATGTTTCTGCATATCCTGAAAGAAAACAAATTTCAAAATAAGTAAAAGGAAAGAAAATTTCCTTTTTTTATTTTCTTTTTTATATTTTTTAATATAAAAATATGGAATACTTAAAACAAGAAAGTGATAAGGATTGTGGTGTGTATGTTTTACAGCACTATCTTAAAAATTATGAACATATCAATTTAACAATTTCAGATATTAAAAATAATTTAAATTATTCAAAAGATGGAGTACCCATTAGTGATTTAAATACATTTGTTGAAAAATATAATTTAACTTTAAATATTTATAATTGTGATATTTATGAAATTATAAAACTAAATAATGAATATTTACCTTTTGGAGCAATTGTTAATTTTCAAGGAAATCAACACATTGTTTTAGTTTTAAACAAAGATGCAAAAATCATTGAATATTATGATCCAGCAGTAGGTTATAAGAAAAAAGAATCTATAAATTCTTTTGAAAACATATATCAAGGTATGATTGTTGTGTTTGAAAAAATTGATAGCAATCAAGAAATAAAAGAAGAATATCCTTTAAAAACAACATCTAAAAACAATACTATTCTAGGTTTTGTTTCAAAATATTCATTGATAATTTTTCTTATTTTATTGCTTGAATTTTTGATAAATCTAACACTACCTTTTGTTAATAAACATATTTTTCACAAAATTATTCCATATGAATTAAACAATGAACTTTGATTAATAGTTTTGTCTTTAACTTCATTAGTTTTGCTGAGTTTAATTTTTCAATTTATAGTAAAAAATATTTTAGAAAAAGTTATCAACAGTTTTATATATAACTTTTATAAACAAAAATTATTTGAATTACAAACAAATTTATTTAAACTAAAATTAATGTATTCAGATTCAGAACTTAAAGCAAAATTACAACAAATTTATGAATTTTATAACTTTAAAATATCTTTTATACCTAATATAACAATTAATATGATTTCAGTAATTTTAAGTTTAATACTGTTTTATACAACAAATATTTTATTATTGCTTATTGTTTTTTGTATTGGTATATTTTCAGTTATATTAAGTTATATAAATCAATTTTTATATAAAAAATATTATAAAGAAATAATTTATAAAAATATAGAACTTGATCAATATTTATCAACATTTTTGCAAGTAGAAAAGTATTCCAAAGATTATTTATTAAAAAATAGATTTTTTAATAAATATGTTCAAAAACATCAAGATTTTATGACTAAAAAAGAAGATTATGTTATAAAGCATTCGTACATTAATTTTTTTGAACAAATCATAAGTTATATAAGTCCACTAATAATTTTATTTGTAGGAACAATACAAATATGGAACAAAGAAATTACATTGTTTGATTTAATATTTTTTATAACTTCAATTTCTTTATTTATTAATCCGTTTAAATCTGTTCCAAAAATGATTGAAAATTATCAAAAATACAAAATAAATTCTGACTTATTGTATATTTTTCAACCATTAAAAAACGAAATTAAATGAGAAGAAAATAATGTTGATATAAATAAAATTAAAAAAATACAATTGTCATATGTTTCATTTTCTTACTCTAGAAATGAAAATGAAAAAATTATAAATATACCTAGATTAATATTTGAAGGTAAAACAAAATTAATTGGTAATAATGGTTCTGGCAAAACAACAGTATGTTCTATTTTAAGTGGAGAATATAAACCTGATAAAGGTGATATTTTTATCAACAATAATATTTATTCAATATATAACTCAAATATTGTTAAGTCTAAAATTTTAAATTTAAATAATAACTATTTAAATTTAAACATATCAATAAAAGAATATTTAAATATTTATGATGAAGAACAATTTAAAAGAATATTTAATAAATTTAAACTACAAAAAGTATTTAATAAAATGAATTTATCTTTTGATATGAATAAAAAGATAAATTCATTATCACTTGGTCAACAATCCTTAATTAAATTATTAAAGATTCTTATAAATGATTATGATGTTTATATTTTTGATGAAATATTTGAAAATCTTAATAGTCTTGTGTCAAAATATTTTATCGCTCTTTTTAAGTATATGTTAATGGATAAATTAGTTATTGAAGTTAGTCACCAAAATAATTATATCTTTGAAAAAGGAATAGAGGTTAGTCTTGACAAAAATTATTAAAACTAACTTTGTTATATTTATTTTTATATTAATTTTATTGTCTTTTATTGCATACATAGTTTATTTTTCAATTAACTTTGAAATATCAAAATTTAAAGATGTAGTTATTTTAAAATATGAGGATAAATTAACTGTTAAAAACATAAATATAGAAGAAATAGAAAAAAACAATTATATTTTTTATACTAATGATAGCGATTTATATAAAAGTAATTTCGATATTACAATTAACACAATAAATAATGATGAAATTTATATAGAGTCTAAGGATTTGAATAATCTTTTTGATCAAGAAAATAGATTGTATATTAATGGTTATATTATTTTGGAGCAAAAAACAATACTAACAATAATTAAAGATTTCCTTAAAAATAAACTGTATTTACAACTATAAAATAATATATTATAATTTTATTATGAAATCATTTGAGGTCGAACTAAACATTGAAAATACAGTCAAACAAGCAATTATTTTTAAGACAGAAATGAGAACAATTTTAAATAATTTTTTAAACTTTTTTGATTATAAAAATGACAAAAAAATTATTTTAGATGTATCTATTGTTTCTAAATATAAAATAAGAAAACTTAACAAATTATATAGAAACAAGGATAAAGTAACAGATATTTTATCTTTTGATTTTGGTCAAGATGATATATATGATAAATTACCTATAAAACATATTGGTGAACTGGTAATATGTTGAGATAAAATTGAAACACAATCTAGAAAATTTAATCATTCTTTAAAAAGAGAGTTTTGTTACTTATTCACACACGGATTGGTGCATTTACAAGGGTTTGACCATGAAGAAGAAGAAGAAAGAAAAATAATGAACAAAATGGTTGATGATATTTTTGAACCATTAAATATTAAAAGACAAGAAGGTTAAAATGAACATAGAAAAACTCAGAAATTTATTAAAAAAAGCTTATGCTCCATATTCAAATTTTCAAGTAGCTGCTATTGCTATTGATGATCAAAATAGAGAATGACTTGGTGTTAATGTTGAAAATGCTGCATATCCATCTGGTTTATGCGCAGAAAGAAGTGCTTTATTTGGTTCAGTAGCATATGGTGAAACAGTAGGTAAAATAAAAGAAATACATATTATTTCTAAAAAAGAAGGAATTATCAGTCCATGTGCAGGTTGTCGTCAAGTTATGACTGAATTTATGCCATTAGATGGTTTAGTTTATCAATATACTAATGATGGTAAAAATGTAAGAGTAAACACTGTTAAAGAACTTGTTCCATTTTCAATACATGAATAGGATATTAAATAGTGAAAATTTGTTTTGTTAGCATTTTAGGTAGACCAAATGTGGGTAAAAGCAGCCTGTTAAATGCAATAGTAGAATATGATGTATCAATTGTTACAGATACAGCACAAACAACAAGAGATCAAATAACTGGTATTTATACAGATGAAGATACACAATTAATTTTTGTTGATACACCGGGTATACACAAACCAGAAAATGCTCTTGGTGAAGTCTTAAATAAAAATGCTTATGATTCTTTAAAGGAAATTGATGTTGTACTATTTTTATCACCAGCAGATGAAAAAATAGGTTCAGGAGATAAATCAATATTAAAAAAAATTAAAGATATTGAAAATAAAATTGCAGTTATTTCTAAAATTGATAAAATAAAAAATAATCCTGAATTACTTCAAAATAAAATTTCAGAATTAAGTGCATATAATTTTAAACATATTGTTTCAACAACTGTTAATAATGATAAATCAATTATTTCTTTAATTGATTTAATTAAATCTTTTGCATATGAAGGACAAGCACAATATGACCCAGAGTACATTACAGATAAAAGTATGCGTTTTATTGCAAAAGAAATTATCCGGGAATCTGCTATAAATCAATTGTATGATGAATTACCTCATTCAATTGCTGTTGAGGTGAATACATTCGATGAAAGTGATCCAGAACATCTAGTTATTGAAGCTTTTATTTACGTAAAAAAAGATTCACAAAAAGGAATGGTTATTGGGAAAAATGCTTCAAAAATTAAAGTAATCGGACAAACAGCAAGACTTAAAATTTCTCATCAATTTGGAATTAAAACAACACTTCACTTAAAGGTGAAAGTTGCCAAAAAATGGAATGATAATATAGAAACATTAAATAAACTAGGTTATAAATAAAATTAGCAATTAAAAAATTATATTGCTAATTTTATTTATTTTTGTGGTAAAATTTTGTTATGCAATATAAGAAATTAGAAGCAAAATATGAAGAGATATTAAAATATACTGTTCAAGAATTTATTAAAGAAGCAACACCTCTTAGTAGTTCGCATCTTATTAATAAATATAATATAAATTATTCAAGTGCCAAACTTAGGTATTTAATGAACAATCTTGAAGAAATGGGTTATTTAGAAAAAGCACACTCTTCAAGTGGAAGAAAACCTACTACAAAAGGACTTGAATATTACGCTAAATTTTTAAGTGTTTCTTTTGAGGAAGAACTTTTTAAAAAATTAGAAAAAGTTTTAAAAAATAAAGAACAAGAAATTGATAAAACAGTGGATAAAGCAGCAGAATTAATTTCTGAAATGACTGGTTTAACATTAGTAACTCATAAATATTCAAATAATGAGGTTTTAAAAAGCATTGATATGGTTGAAATATCAAAAAATATGGCAACAATAATATTGGTTGTTTCAACTGGTGAAGTGTATTCAAAAATTTTAACATTTGATGATTCTACAATTAAAATTAATGATTTAAGAATAGCAATAAAAATATTTAAAGATAGATTAATTGATGTAGAACTTATCAATTTATCAAAACATATTCTTTTGCTAAAAGACCTTTTAGCAAAAGAAATTAAGAATTATCAAGATATCATCAATTCATTTGTTAAACAAGTATTTGAAAAAGTTGTTAAGAATACATCAAAAAACAAGGTTTATGGTAAGAATAACATCATTTTAAGTGATGGTTTAAATAGAGAATCACTTAGTAATATGATTAACTTAATTGAAAATCACTCTATTTGAGAAAAAATAGAAAGCGAAACAAATGAAGATGAAAAAATTAAAATATCTATTATTGATAATGGTTCGTTTATGAGTAAAAGAATAGAAAATAACAATAGTATTACAGAATTAGCAGTTGTTGGACCAAGTGCTTCTGATTATGATGCTATGAAAACAGCTCTAAAAGTTTTAGAAAAGTTTTTTATGAATAGTTTCAAGGAGAAAAAAAATGAAGAAAATAATTAAGGAAAATGATATTTTAAAAGGAAACTTTAAAGTTTTTTATCAAAATCAAGAAATTAAAGAATACACACAAACAACAGAAATAACAATAGGTAAATCAGAATATTTCATACCATTTGATGATTATTTTATTGGAAAAAAATATTCACATAATTTTAAATTTGATTATGTAATTACAAATAGTTCAAATAAAGAATTAGAAAATCAAAAAGTAACAGTAGAAATAACAAATGCTGAAATCGTTCCTTTTTATCCGCAAATTAATAATGAATCCGCTGATTTAAAGAAAACAATTGAAAAATTAGAAATAGAACTTGCAAAAAAAGAAGTTGAAATACTAAAATTAAATAATGACTTTAAAGAAAAAGCAAAAGAGTTTTCAAAAAAAGCACAAGATCAAATTAATTTGGAATTAACAAGTATTAAAGAAAGATTTCAAAAAGAAAAACAAGATATTAAAAATTATGCTTTACAATCATTTTTTGAAGAATTTTCAATACCATTTAATAATTTTAATATGGCAGTAAAAGCTGGGGAAAATTCTCAATCAAGTGAAGTAAAAAATTATTGTTTTGGTTTTAATATTGTATCTAAACAATTTGAAGAATTATTAAATAGTTTTGGTTGTGAATTAATAACACCTGATTTAAATACTGAATTTGATTCTCAAACACAACAAGTTGTTGATATTATAGATGATAATGAAAAAGATAATGTTATCAACAAAGTTGTAAGAAGTGGGATAAAATTAAATGGAAGAGTAATAGTACCAGCGTCAGTAATTATTTATAAAAAAATTAGCAATTAATATTGTTGATTGCTAAAAATGTGTTATAATATTATTAAGTTATCACAAAATAAGTGAAACTTAACCTTTAAAAATAAATTATAAGGAGTATTAAAATGGCAAAAGAAATTATATTAGGAATCGACTTAGGAACAACAAACTCAGTTGTTTCTATTATAGAAGGAAAAAATCCAGTTGTATTAGAAAATCCAAATGGTAAAAGAACAACACCATCAGTAGTTAGTTTTAAAAATGGTGAAATAAGAGTTGGAGATGTTGCAAAACGTGAAGTTGAAACAAATCCAAATACAGTTGTTTCAGTTAAAAGATTAATGGGAACAAGCAAAACAGTTAATGTAAATAACAAAGAATACAAACCAGAAGAAATTTCAGCAATGATTCTTTCATATATGAAAGAATATGCAGAAACAAAATTAGGTAAAAAAGTTTCTAAAGCAGTTATTACTGTACCAGCATATTTTGATAATGCACAACGTGAAGCAACAAAAATAGCAGGTAAAATTGCAGGTTTAGATGTTTTAAGAATTATTAACGAACCAACAGCAGCAGCTCTTGCTTTTGGTTTAGAAAAAACAGATAAATCAATGAAAGTTTTAGTTTATGACCTTGGTGGTGGTACTTTTGACGTTTCAGTTCTTGATTTAGAAGATGGGACATTTGAAGTTATGTCTACAAGTGGTGATAACCATTTAGGTGGAGATGATTGAGATAATGAAATTGTAAAATGAATGGAAAAACAAATTTTATCTAAATATAAATATGATGCTTCAAAAGATAAAATGGCTAAAAACAGATTAAAAGAAGCAGCAGAAAAAGCTAAAATTGATCTTTCAAGTCAATCAGTAGCAACAATTAATTTACCTTTCTTAGCTGTAACAGCAGAAGGTCCAGTTAATGTTGAATTAGAATTAAAACGTTCAGAATTTGAATCTATGACAGCACACTTATTAGATAGAACAAGAAAACCTATTGAAGATGCATTAAAAGAGGCAGGAGTTACAGCAGCTGATTTACATGAAGTTTTATTAGTTGGTGGTTCTACAAGAATGCCAGCAGTTCAAGATATGGTAGAAAGAACACTTGGAAAAGCACCAAACCGTTCAATTAACCCTGATGAAGTTGTTTCAATTGGTGCAGCAATTCAAGGTGCTGTTTTAGCGGGTGATATTGACGATATTCTTTTATTAGATGTTACACCTTTAACATTAGGGATTGAAACAATGGGTGGTGTTGCAACACCTTTAATAGCAAGAAACACAACAATTCCTGTAACAAAAAGTCAAATTTTCTCAACAGCAGCAGATAATCAGTCAGAAGTTACAATTAGAGTTGTTCAAGGTGAAAGACAAATGGCTTCAGATAATAATACATTAGGTCAATTTAATTTAGGGGGTATTGAACCGGCTCCACGTGGTGTTCCTCAAATTGAAGTAAGTTTTACAATTGACGTTAATGGTATAACAACAGTTAAGGCAAAAGACTTAAAAACAAACAAAGATGCTACAATTACTATTTCAAATGCTTCAAAACTTTCAGAAGAAGAAATTCAAAGAATGATAAAAGAAGCAGAAGCAAATAAAGAAGCTGACGCAAAACGTAAAGAAGAAGCTGAAACATTAGTTAGAGCTGAAAGTTTAATTGACCAAATTAAGAAAGCAAATGAAGAGCAAGGAGACAAACTTGATCCAAAAGCTAAAGAAGAATCTGAAAAAATGGTAAAAGAACTCCAGGATTTAATTGATAAAAAAGATATTCCTGCTTTAAAAACAAAACTTGATGAAATAGAAAATATGATGCGTAATTTTGCAAACTATGCAGCTCAACAAAATGCTACAAAACAAGAAGATAAAGACAATTCAAACGAAGAAACTGCAACAGTTGTTGAAGAATAAAAAAAGAAAAATCCAATATTTTAAATATTGGATTTTTTAATAATTATTTAGATTTGTTAACAAATTCATCTAAACGTGAGTGTTTTCTTGCGCCTTTATTTTGGTGGAAAACACCTTTTGAAACTGCTTTAGCAATAACTTTGTGAGCAGCAGCAACTAATACTGCAGCATTTTCTTGTTTTGCAACAACAGCTTCTCTTGCTTTACGGATTGCTGTCTTAACACGAGACTTCATAGCAGCGTTTTTAACACGAGCAGCTTCCATTTTAGCAATACTTTTTATTTTAGATTTAATATTAGCCATATTAACCTCCCTTTTTCTTAAATGAAAAATCTTTAATATTTTAATATATTTTTATAAAAATACAATAATCTTTTTTGTTGTGTTAATAAAAAAATCATAAATATGTTAAAACCTGCATCGTGACTTTTAAAATAACAAAATCTCCCTTTTAATTTTAAACTTTCAGTAAATTTTATACTAAATAAAAAAAATTAAGAAATTTTTTCGTTTATAGATATTATGAAACTATATAATTCATCAGAAGAAATATTCAAATTTTTGAGTATTTCTTTTTGTTTTGCAGTTAGAGAATTTTTTCTTATATATTTTTCATCAAATTTTGAAACCTCAATTTTTGATAATTCATCTATTATTGAATTAAATGTTAAACTTGATTTATTTTTTAATAAATCAGAACAATGAAACTTAATAAAACTTTTAACTATGGAAGCAATGAAAGTTATAAAGGTTTTACTTTCTAAAACACCATCAGTATA
>NZ_JHWE01000033.1 GCF_000622205.1 Mycoplasma leonicaptivi ATCC 49890 | reverse complement strand
TCTTCTGATGAATTATATAGTTTCATAATATCTATAAACGAAAAAATTTCTTAATTTTTTTTATTTAGTATAAAATTTACTGAAAGTTTAAATTCATATCTCAATTATACCATAATATATAGCAATATATAGCATTATTTTTATTTTTTATACTACTACGTAGTATAAAGGCTTGAAAAACATAAAAAAACCTGCGTTTTCTGGGAAACGCAGGTAAATTATAAAAAACTTTTCATATAAAGTTCGTTTTTTTAACCAATTTTCTTGTTTTACTCTTACAAAGTAGGATAATAATATTGTAGGAGAAAATATGAAAAATAAATTTAAGAAAATAAAATTGTTATTTAGTAGTACTTTTTTAAGTATTCCTATTACAACATTGGTTTCGGCTAATTTTAGTTCTGACAAAATTGAAAGAAACCTGGTTGGTTATAAAGACATATATAAAGATGTTTGAAATCATCTTGGTATATCTGAAACCGAATTTAGTAATGAACCAGTTAATATAGGAATTATTGATGGAGGGTTTGTTGATTCAAACATTTTAAGTTTTAATAATAATTATAAAAAAGTTATTAACAAAAATAATTATTATTTTTTAAAAGATAGAGCAAATGAAACAAGAGTTATTTATAATGATTCCAAATTTTTAAAAAAAATTGATAATAAACCATTTTTGAATTTATGAAAAAACAATTCTCATGCAACACAAATAGCATCGATTATTGGTTCTGATTCTGGTTTGCTAAAAAATGCAACTTTTTATAGTGCTCATTTTGAAGATGATTTAAAAACCACATTAGATTTTTTTGTCAAAAATAAAGTTAAATATGTAAATATGAGTTATACACGTGGTATAGGTAAACAAATACAAGAATTATTTGAAACTTGAAATAATGAAACAAAAATTTATAATAATAATTTTATACTTAAAATAAAAGAATTTATTTCAAATATAAATTATTTGGTTGAAAAGCGTTTTTCAACAAATGATTACGATTTTGAGGCGAAACTAATTGATGAATATGCATTTAAATATAATATGAAATTTTTTATTTCTGTATCCAATAATGAAAAACTATTTAAAAATTTCAAAAATGCTGTTCCTGTAATTGAAGAGTTTTTCGAAAAACATAAAAATTATTATGAATATTATGATTTTTATGTCTATGAAACTGAGTTAAAAAGGCTTAAAGAAAATATAAAAAACAAAGTAAAAAAATTTGAAAAAAATTTATCCATTGCAGTAAGTAAAAATACATTTGTAATTGGTGGATATAATATTAAGACAAAACAAACTTCTGATTTTTCTGACATAAATTATGATAAATTTAACGATTCTCCATTAGGTCTTGGTCCAAATGAGTTTAATGCAAGAAATATAGTATTTGATAAATCCAATCCAGAATTTAGTGTTTTGTCCGGAACCAGTTATTCAACTCCTATTATTTTAGCTATGTCTGTACTTTTAGAAAAACGTTTAAAAAGAGAATTAAATGTAGCAGAATTAAAGGCTATATTAGTTGCTTCTTTTAAGAATGATAATACACCATATAATACTTATTTAAATGATAAAGGTTATGGATTAATAGATTGAAAAAGAATGAAAGTTTTTGGTAATAAAACTCATAAAATAACATGAAAAGATTTTAAAAATAATAACTTTGAAAAAATCTATGAACTAAGAACAAGATGAGGGATAATTGTTGCTTCTTCAAATTTATCAACTTTATTTGAAAAGTCTTTTCCACGAAATCAGTTATGAATTGACTATAACGAATCTGATGGTAATAAATACATCAGTCCTTTTAATTTAAGTGCAGATGCTGCATATTATGCTTCAATGAAAGAATTATACGATTATTATCATTTAACAAAATTAAGTTTAACAATGGGAGCACAATTGTTTGATCCATTTAGAAATTCAGGTAAAGATATAAGTAGCACAGGTTCTGAAAGAGTTTTTCCAAGAAGTGTAAGAATTAAAATAACAATCCAAGATAAAGAAAATGCTAAGAAAATTTTAGATAATAATGGTCTATATATAATTGTCGATAAAGATGATATAGATAAAAGTGATAGATATGTAAAATTACAAAAGGATAATTTTAGATATGATTTTTAAGTATTTAAAAAGATTTCTTTTTCTTCCTTCTGTTATTTTGCTTCCACTAAGCATAAGTTGTAATATTCAAAATTATGATGAAAACGGTAAGTTTGTTAAAGTTTTTAGAGATAATGATATATTAGAAGACTTAAGTTTCGATTTTAATAATTCATTTAATTTAGAATATAATCCAAGTTTTATTGTTAAAAACAATCAGATTTATAAAAATGATAAAATAAAAACCTTGAAAGATTTTATAAACAAAAATTATTCTCATTTACAAAATGGCTCAAATTTAATTATTTTCTCAGATTTTAATCACGGGAATATAGAATCATTAATTGAAAAAAATGTTATAAAAATAAAAAAAGCAAAAAGATATGTTGTTTTAAGACAATTTTCATTAATGAAATTAGAGGATCGTCAGTTTGATTTAAATATTAGTGTTATAGGTTATGTACCACAAATATATTATTATAAGGTTGTAGAAAGTTGATACCCAAATATATTTAAATATTCTTTTACACAAGAAGATAATAATTTAAATATATTTATAAAAGAAAAATCATCTATAAATAATGTTGATGAATATTTTAAACTACTATCTGATGATAGTTATAAAAGATATGCATTTAATCTTCTGAGATCTAAAACAGATGAAGAAGACAAATTAGAATATATACGTTCAAATCCATTATTAATTGAAGTAGATAATAAAGATCCTTGGCCTTTTGAAATTTTAGAATATGTGCAAATTATTCCAATTGATGACTTTGATGAAAGTAAACCATTAAATATATCATTAAAAAATGCAGAATAATTCTTAAAATAATTATAAAAATACTATTAGATCAATCAAAAGATCTAATAGTATTTTCTTATTTATATTTCATTTCTTGATATTTTTCAGGATTCATCTCTTGGATGAATTTAGTGATTAAATCACTAGCAGCTAATAAATCAGAAACAGAACAAACACCAATTGGACTGTGTAAATATCTTTGAGGAAGAGAAATTGTTAAAGTTGCTGCACCACCATTTGCAAATTGTAATTCAGCAGCATCAGTACCACCACCGGCTGCAACAAATTTATATGCAGGGATATTATATTTAATTGATAAATTAATAAAATCTTTAATAATCTCTGGATCCATTAATGTTCCACCATCTTTTACCCTTAAAGCAGCACCTTTGAATAAAGCGGTTGTACCCGGAATGGTTCCGATAGTATCGTGTGATGAAGTAGTATCAAGTGCTATTGCAATATCGGGATTAATCATTGAAACAGAAGTCTTTGCTCCCCTTGTTCCTACTTCTTCTTGAACTGTACCAACTAGATATAAATCAACATCCAAATCCATCTCAGATACATTTTTAGCAATTGTTTCTAAGACAGTAACACCTGCTCTGTTATCCGTTGCTTTTCCACCAACTAAATCAGGATTTTTAAATTGAATTGTTTCACCTGAAATATAAACTCTATCTCCGATTTCTACACCAGATTCAATTGCTTCTTGATCATTTTTAAAACCAAAATCAGCATATATTTCATTATTAGTAATTGCTTTTGATACTTTATCATTTTCCATAATATGAATTGATGTGTGACCAAAAACACCTATGAATTCTTCATTTTGTGAATTAACAAGTTTTGCTTTGGTTCCCACCACAACTGTTGGTCAAATACCACCAATTGGCGAAAGTAATAACTGACCTTTTTTATCAATTAAACGAACGATATAACCAACTTCATCCATATGAGCAGCAATCATTACTTTTGGCGCATTTGCTGTTTTTGATTTTTTATGAAAAATTATTGAACCCATTTTATCTCTTAAAATTTCAAATTGAGAATTGTCAATGTTGTTTCTTAACTCTAAAGCAACAGGTTCTTCATATCTTGACATTGCTTCAATTTCCATATATTTAATTAATCTTTTTTTAAATTCTTCTATTCTGTGCATTTTTTCTCCTTATTATATTTTGCACTTAAAAAGTTAATATTTTTACCTTTTTGTGATCATTTTAATTCATATCCAGTAGGATAATTATTTACATTATATTTTGAACTATGTAAATCAGTTGTTAATGCTGTGATATCTCAACAATTATTTTTAAGTGATTCAACTGAGTAATCAAATAATTTATCATTATCTGTTTTAAAATATAAACAACCTTTATCTTTTAAAACATTTTTATATAAATTTAAAAATGTTTTATATGTTAACCTTCTTTTTTCATGAGCATTTTTTGGTCATGGATCAGAAAAAGTTAATCATAAAGTATTTGTATATCCATTAAATATTTCTGGTAACCTTGTTGCATCTTCTGTTATTATAAAAACATTTGTTAAGTTAAGTTCATTAACTTTTTTTAATATTTTATAAGCAACTGTGGGATATTTTTCAAGCGCATAATACTTAATATCTGGATTATTTAAAGCCATTTGAGTGATCATCTCACCCTTACCAGCACCTATTTCTACAACATCTGTTTCTGAAAGTGTAATAGGAAAATCTTTAATATAATATTTAGATTGATTTAATTTATTTTCAGCATCTTTATCAAAACGTAATCTCATAGAATAATTTTATTAAAAAATGTTTTGTTATGAAATTTTTTAATTAGTTTTTAAATTCCTTATATGATTGATTGTAAAAATCTATGATTGACATTAGTTGTTCAATTTTTTCAACTATGCGTCTTTGTTCTGCGAGTGGAGGGAGAGGGATTATTAATTCGATTAACTTTTCTCTTGATAAATTATAAAATGCTGCACCAGACTTATTTGTAATAGATTTGCAATTATTTCTAAAATAAAAAGAACTAAAAACATACAATAAATATTTAGATAAATAATCATTATTTAAATAAAGAATTAACATTAAAACAAAACCACCAACAACAGTATCATCATAATTTTGAGTTATTCTTGCCGCTTTTCCAATGTGCTCTAAACTAGTTACTGAAGGTGTTATTAACATATTTTTTTCTAAATATAAATTAGGTTTTACAAATTCATTAGAAATCATCACATCATCATCTTTAATTTTGTATTCTAAATCAAAAATATTTCCACCACGTAAAACCCTAACCATTGTAGATGATAAAATGTTTAAGTCAGTTTTTTTGTAACTAAGTCCAGATGTATTTCAAACACACTCACCTAACCTCACTCATTTTCATGTTTTTGGTATTTCAAAAGGAATTTCTTCTGGCTTAATTTCAGGTAAATATTTTTGTTTTTTGATTTTACCTTCTTTAATTAATTTTGCTTTTTCTTTTTGGATTTGCTCATATAGATCTTGCGCAGAACCTTCTTCATCTCTTTGTTCTACTAATTTACCTTGGATAGCATATTGCAAAATGCTGTTTTTAATATCTTTTGGAAATTTTGAGTTAATTAATTCTAATTTTTTATATGATGTTGAATATCCCTCTACAAGAGACATTAATTCTTCTATTTTTTCAACTATACGTCTTTGTTCTGAGAGTGGAGGGAGGGGGATTAAAAAATTAGATAATTTTTCAACAGATAAAAAACTAAAAGTTGTTTTCCCTGCATTTTTAATTAATAAATGTTTTAATGTTTTAACATAATAAAAAACATAATGCGAATCTATGTAATCTTTGAAAATATCTTTTTTTACTAAACCGTTAAATTGTTGATTAGTTGTTAGTGGAATTTTTGAAATAGCACATTCACCAATTGAAGCCGTACAACAAAGCAATACAGTATCTGGTGGTAATATTCTTTTTGAATTTTTTGCTATTGCTTTTTCTGTAATTTTTTGTTCAGTTGAATAAATTAATTCACCTTGTTTTCTTATATCGTTAACAGTAAATCAAGAAATTGTTCCTTTTAATCAAAATTCACTATTAGTTCTTAAGGGTGTAAAACCGTTTATAATATTAAAAATTTCCCCAAATCTCAACCATTTTCATGTTTTTGGTATTTCAAAAGGAATTTCTTCTGGCTTAATTTCAGGTAAATCTTTTTGTTTTTTGATTTTAGCTTCTTTAATTAATTTTACTTTTTCTTTTTGGATTTGCTCATATAGATCTTGCGTAGATCCTTCTTCATCTCTTTGTTCTACTAATTTACCTTGGATAGCATATTGTAAAATGCTGTTTTTTATCTGTTCTGGTGTCATTAATTTTCCTCGGGTAAAAGATTTTTAATTTCTTTTAAAATACTGTCAATTTTATCATTTAGTTGCGCTCTTTTTTCTTGATATTTTCTTATTGTTTCAAGTGGGTCTAAAATGATTTCTTGTTCTTGTGAATAACCACAAAGATCAAAATTATATCCTCTTTCATTCATTAAATATTGCACATCAAATTTTTGTGCTTTATAACTTTCACTATCAACAATTTCTTTTCTATCATTTCATCAATTAATACATTCATCAAAATGTTTTAATTCCATCGGTTTAGTTTTTGAAAAGTTTTTACGATCCAATGGGATATCTACTCTATAAAATCAAGTTTCTGTTGTAGGATTAGTATTATCAAAAAATAATAAATTTGTTGATATTGAAGTATATGGACTAAACACAGAGCCAGGTAATCTAACTATTGTATGTAAATTAAACTCTTTTAAAAGTTTTTTCTTAATATTAGCTTTTGCATTATCAGTTCCGAATAAAAATCCATCTGGCACTACAACAGCAGCTTTTCCATCTTTTTTAAGACGGTACATAATTACAGACATAAAAAGATCTGCTGTTTCAGAACTTGCTAAATCATCTGGAAAAAATCCTTGTATTGATTTATCTTCTTTACCACCATATGGCGGATTCATTAAAATAATATCAAACTTATCTTTTTCGGTATAATCTAATAAATTGTATTTTAAAGAGTTATCATGGAAAATATTTGGTACTTCAATATCGTGTAAAAGCATATTTGTAACACATAATAAATACGGAAAAGGTTTTTTCTCTATTCCATAAATACTTTGATCAAATAATTTACGTTGTTGTACATCTTCTATTTGTTTTGAGATTTCATTAAGATATGAAGTAATAAATCCACCTGTACCACAAGCAAAATCAGCCATTTTTTGACCTAACTTAGGTTGTACCATTTTGGCCATAAAATCGGTTACTGCTCTTGGTGTATAAAATTCACCAGCAGACCCTGCAGATTGTAATTCACGTAAAATTTCTTCATAAACAAAACCAAAAGCATGTGTTTCTTTAACATCATCAAATTCTAATTCATCAATAATATCAATTACTTGACGTAAAAATACACCATCTTTCATATAGTTATTTGCATCTTCAAAAGTAGATTTTACAATACTTTTTTTAATCGGTGTGTCTGGAAAAACTTGTATCCCATGATACATAATTTTATCTCCATCCATAACATTATTTCCCTTTAAAACCGGGAATAAAATGTTGTTAACAAAATCCAAAAGTTCATCACCAGTAATTGAATGACCTTTTTCGTCTTTTTTTGCTCAGTTTTTTCACCTTAAATCTTCTGGAATAATTGAAACATAATTATCTTCAATTAATGATCAATCATCTTCTTTAGCATCATAAACTTTTAAAAATAAAATCCACACCATTTGTTCAATACGTTGTGCATCACCATTAATTCCTGCATCCATACGCATGATATCTCTTACTCTTTTTATAAATCCAGATTGCATTGACATATTTTTTTACTCCGTTTCATAATATATTTGTGATTTTAAATCACTAATTGCTTTATTAAATTCTTCTTTACCACCAAAAATATTAATGATTTTTGAGATATGACCAAATTTTTTAAATGGTAAAAGTTTGAGGATTTCAATATCTTCTATTTCTGAAATTCCTTTTTTTGCATATTCATCTAAAACAAGATTTAATACTTCTTGGGCTTTTTGTGGATATTTATTTAAAAATTCCTTTTGTCTTACACTAATAACTCTTTCTTTTCTTGTTTTAGGTTTTACATCAAAACATAGATGACAAATGAAATCAAAATCATCTTGATCTTCCATTTTTCTTTCTATTTTTAATTTCTTTAAATCAACACCGAATTTTTCTTTAAAAAATTCCATTAATTTGAATCTTTTTTCAGGTATTTTTCATTTTTGAATAAAATCTGAAAGTGAAACAAATTCACCTTTTAAATTTCTTCTTGTGTAGTCAATAATATCTTCATATTTTAAAAGCTTACCTTGTGAATTAAATGTTTTTACTATTTTGTTTAATATTATTACTTCACAACCATCTTTGTCAACTATTATTTTTGTTTTAGGATTTAATGTTTTGGTTTCTGTTTTTTGATTGTTTTTATTAGTACTAGATTTATTATAAGCATCAAATTTTTTTAATCCATATCCTTCAACTTGTTCAATTGGACCATCTCATTTTTCGTCAGCAAATAATTTTGTAACACCTCTAAAATCCATTACAACAAAATTTGTTTTACCTTGTTCTTCGTTTATTCTTGTACCACGACCAATTATTTGTTTAAAAGTTGTCATACTTTCTACTTTTTTATCAAGTACAATTAATTTTGTCATTTTGGTATCTACACCAGTTGTTAGTAATTCAGAAGTAGTTGCAATGACAGGATATTTTTCAGAAATAGAAATAAAATAAGCTATTTTTGATTTACCATAATCATCAGAACCAGTAATTCTTACACAATAATCAGGATGATCTTTTACAATATCGGAATTTTGATTATTAAGTGCTATTTGCATTTGTAATGCATGTTCTTCACTAGCACAAAAAACAATTGTTTTTTGTAGTCTGTCAGTACTTTTTAAATAGTTAGAAATCTCTGCTGCTATTTTTTCAATCCGGTCTTCTATTATAATGTTGTAATCATAATCATTATTATTGTAAATTCTGTCTTGAATTGGATTTCCATTTTTATCAACTTGATTTTTTGTTGGTCTTCATTCATCACTAATATTTGTATTAATTGTAATTACTTTAAATGGTGCTAAAAAACCATCATCTATTCCTTGTGCTAGACTATAAATATAAACAGGATCACCAAAATAGTCAATATTTGAAACTCTTTCACTTTCTTTTGGGGTTGCTGTTAAACCTATTTGTGTAGCTGAAGAAAAATATTCTAAAATTTTTCTTCAATTACTATCTTCTTTTGCACTACCTCTGTGACACTCGTCAATAATTATTAAATCAAAATAATCTTTTGGAATTAATCTAAAATGTTCTTGTTCATCTTGACCAATCATTTGATGATATAGTGCAAAATTAATTTCATGTGATTTTATTTTACTTAGACATTTTTTATCAGCGAAATTTATTTTATAAATATTTTTCTCAAGTGAACTAAAATCGTTTCTAATGGTTTGGTCTATCAGTACATTCCTATCTGCTAAGTATAAAATTCTTTTCTTCATTTTGGATTGTAGTAATCTATAAACAATTTGAAATGATACAAAAGTTTTTCCAGTTCCAGTAGCCATTACTAATAGTAATCTTTTTTGACCACTAGCTATTTTTTCTACTGTTCTATTAATAGCATTTCTTTGATAATATCTTGGTGCATATGTTTTACTTGATGAATAATAAGGTTGGAGAATAATTTTCTTTTGAACCTCTGATATTGGTAGTCCATTATTATATTTATTATAATATCTTAATACAAGTTCATCTTTTGTTGGAAAATTTTCTAATGGTACATCTTTTTTGGTTTTACCAGTTAAGAAATCATATTCACAAAATGCATCACCATTTGATGAATAAGCAAAAGGTATGTCAAGCAACTTAGCATATTCTTTTGCTTTGATTTAGTCCATAACAAGGTGATAATTCATTCTTTTTAGCTTCTATAACAGCAATTGGTTTTGATGGATTTGAAATGTATAAAATATAATCAGCAAATTTTATTTTTTCACGAGAAACAACATTACCATTATTATTGATTTTACCATCAGTAATTTTTGTTTCCATTGTTATTTCGTTTTCTTTTCAATTTTTATTATAAATTGCCGGTGTAATTAAAAGTCTTTTAACATCTGCTTCTGACAATGATTTTTTATCCTGTTGGTTCATTTATACCCCATTTTATTACTTAAAATCACTTAAATTTGTAAAATTTAATTAAGTATCTGATTTAATATTATAATTTTATCATTTTTTCTTATTAATATTATTCTAATACCAAATAACCCTAATTTTGTCACAATTTTTTCCTATCTTTCCCAGTTAGTGTATATTTTACAAAATAATTTGTCTTTTTTTTAGATTTCTATATATGTATATATACATATATAGATTTTTA
>NZ_JHWE01000032.1 GCF_000622205.1 Mycoplasma leonicaptivi ATCC 49890 | reverse complement strand
TTTCATGCGAAAAATATAAGTATCCGGTATTAGCGATAATTTCTCATCGTTGTCCCAATCTAAAGAGTACGTTAAGTACGTGTTACTCACCCATTCGCCGCTAAGTTCTAAAAGAACTCCGCTCGACATGCATGTATTAGGCACACAGCCAGCGTTCATCCTGAGCCAGGATCAAACTCTCGAAAAAATTGACTGTCATGTTTGTGTATCTAGATTTCAAAGAACTTTTTTTAATTGCTTTACTATTATAATTGCTTTTTTTTAAAAACAAAATTTTTTTTACTTTTTTTAATAAAATTTAAAAATGGTTTATTTATCCATACAAAAATATAAAAATTTTAAAATTTTTTAATGTTCTTCGTAATTCCTAAATAAAATAAAAAATAAAAATAATTTTATATATTATAATAAATATATGAATGAAATAGCTTTAAGAAAAAAAGAAACTGTATTGCATAATCTTTTGTCCAAAATTATTTTTGAAAACATAAATAATAGTAATATTAATAACGTTACTATTATTGATGTAAAATTAACTTCTGATTTAAGTTTTGTTAAGGTTTTTGTTTCAATAGATTCAAATGAAAATAAAGGAATTATAGCCTTAAATAATGCTTCTGGTTTTATACGTTCTATTCTTTCTAAATCGCTTGATTGAAGAAAGGTTCCAAAAGTGATTTTTGAACTTGATCAGGTTTCAAAAACAGGTTTAAAAATCGATGAATTAATCAAGCAGATTCAAAATGAAAAATAAGTCTTTTAAGACTTATTTTTCATTACATAATTATCAATTATTAAATCTATATCTTTGGTTATATCATTGTTTTTTATATATTTTTTTATTTCTTTTAAATAATTATGAAAATCGTTTAAATGATAATTGTTTTTGTGATTATCAATAAAATTTGTTTGAATATAATTTGTAAAATCACTACTAAATAATTCATAATTTGGTTGTAAGACAATCTTTTTTAAATTTTGTAAGAACTCATCATTAAAATTTGTTCTTCATAAGTTTTCAGAAACTAGATAAATATAGTCTATTTGCAATTTTAATGAATTATATTTTTCATCATTTAGTATGGGAACAAATTTTAATGTTTCATAATATGTTTCATTAACTTTTTTTAAAATGAGTCCATAATTACTTATAGTTTCTGATAATAAAGAAAAAATTAATCCAATATTGTTTTTCATATATTTAGCTTCAATATTTTGTACTTTTTCTTGTGCTTCCTTATTTAAACTTTCTTTTCATTTGTCTAAATTATTAGAAAAATCTACTAAATGATTATGTAGCAAGGTAAATTCATTTATATTATTATTATTATCTAAATGATAAAAATCTTTAAAATGATTTTTTATATTAAATAACACCCTAAAATTTTCATTCGCATCATTAAGTTTATCAAATTCTTCAAGCATTAATTCGTACAATTTAGCTTGATATTTTAATTTATTTATATTCAATCTTGAAATTGCTCGTGTAAATTCACCCGCTGCAACAAATTCGACACCACCTTGTGCATCAATAATAATATAATATGCCATAGCGTGGTTAGACTTTATTCCTTTTTCAGGATCATTAATATTTTTTATTTTTCTAAATTCATTTTCTATAAAATTAATTTCTTGAACTCTTTGTTCAAATTTACCAAAAAGATCTAAAACATGACCTTCTTTTAAGTCGAATTGCAAACTAGTATTAAATAATTCATTATATGTTTTTTCGAAATTATCAATAAAATTTTTATAAACAGGAATAAAAAATTTCAAATTAGGATTATTTTCTTGTTTTATTTCAACAAAATGTTTTTTTTCTTGATCTAATAATTTTTGAAATTTTTTATCATTTGAATCAAAAATGCATGAAGTAGTTATTATAGGAGCGATAAATAATTGTAAAGAAAAAAAACTTAAAAAGAGTTTTTTATATTTTGGTATCTTTATCATTTGTCCTCATTAATTCTATACTTCATTTTTCATTCAAGTCATTAATAAAGAAAATTTTTTGTTTTTCTTTTAAGTCAAATTTATCGAAAATTAAAGTGAGTTTTTTATTATCAAACTCTTTTATTTTTATTTGCTGATTATTATCGTATGAAATATAAATGGATGTAAATTTATCTCATCTTATATTATTATTCTTATTCATTTCAATTCTAATTGTATTAGTTTTTTCATCTGAATAATATTTTTTAATGCTTGGTGTCATTTTTTTATTATTAATATCACTTCTAATTAAATAAATAATAGGTGGTATAGATAAACCACTTAAAAATGTTAATGCAATAATAAAACTTAATAAAAATTTTTTAGTATTTTTGATCATAGTTACTCCTCTATGAATAAATATCCATCACCTTTTTTAATATCTATAACAGAAATAAATAGATTCTCATTTATAGATTTTATTACTTCAAACAAACCAACAGCATCTAAATATTGTGTATTTGTTGTAATCATATATTGTTTTTTCTTTGTATAACCTCCTAATACTTGATGTATTGAAAAGGTATAAATTCTGTGCGATTCATTATTAATATTTTCAATTAATTCTAAAGGTTTCTCGCAATAAACTTGTATTTGTACAACTTTATATTTTGGATATGTTAAATTAACAAATGCTGCATTTAAAAGAATTAAAAAAATTGATGAAACAAAATTTGGGTTGAAAAATAAATCAAAACCTCAAGGATTATTTAATAAAAAGATTTTACTAGAATCTTGTGTTTTATTTAAATATTCTGAAATTGAAAGGGATGTAGGTATATATGTTCCAATCATATTAGAAATAATAAGTGTTATAAAATTTAAAATAAAAAAGATGCTTGCTAGGTCTCTTGATTTATTTTTTGCTTCATACATTCCATAAATATCAAAACCGCCAGTTGATCCCCCAATGATTAATGTAGCAACAATACTAAAACTTTGAATTAAACCTGATGAAATTCCATATAAAAAGATAGAGACTTGTTTAAAGTTATCAATTGGATTATTTCATAGTACAACCTTTATATTTTGTTCACTTAAAAAATAAAATTTATTTTCTATCGAACTAAAATCTTCAAAAATATTTGAATCAAGGTTTGCAAATACAAAGATTTTTTCAATCCCTGGAATTGAAGCAAAAACAAAACCTGATAATGAATATGATGTAATAAATAAAATGTTTCAATATGTAAATGGTTTGCTTATTTTAAAGTAAGACAGGATAAATAATGGAATATTCATTATAAAAAATAAAATTCAAAAAACTAAATTAAAAACTCAATATTTATTTGTTAAATAATAAAGTAAATTGCCAAGTGCTTGACTAATACCTTCAATCCCTAATGCATACAAACCCACATTTTGTAAAAATAAAACACCAAAAAAAGATGTTATCATAGCAAGAAACACTAGTGTTAAAACTTTTTGATGTGGTTTTTTTATTTTGTATAAAAAACTCATTATTAACAATGAAGTTTTTATCCTTTTTCTTGTATATTGAGGTACTTTTCTTGAATTCATATTTTATATTATATAAAATAAAAATAATAAAAAAAAGAAGTTTTAACTTCTTTTTGGTCAAATTAATGAAATGGTACGTCCTAGAGGATTCGAACCTCTGACCCAATGGTTAAAAGCCATTTGCTCTACCTGCTGAGCTAAGGACGCACATTTTGGTGCCCAGGACTGGACTTGAACCAGCACGGTCTTGCGACCGAGGGATTTTAAGTCCCTTGCGTCTACCATTCCGCCACCTGGGCATTTCTTAATTGCTGTATTATTATAACATATAAAATTAAAAACCAAATAAAAAAATAAAAAAATCCTTTTTAGGATTTTTCGATCATTTTTGATATGGTGCGAACGAATGGACTCGAACCATCGACCTCACGATTATCAGTCGTGTGCTCTAACCAGCTGAGCTACGCTCGCATAAGCGAGATTATTATAACATAAAGTTAAAATAATCAAACTTTATTATTTAATAAAATTAACGTTTTGAGAATTGTCTTGCACGACGAGCTGCACGTAAACCAGGTTTTTTACGTTCTTTAGCACGAGCATCTCTTGTTAGCATTCCAGCAGATTTAAGAACAGCACGGTAGTCTTGACTTGCTTCTAATAAAGCTCTTGCTATACCTAGTCTAATTGCTCCTGCTTGACCACTTAATCCACCACCAGAAACAATAACTGAAATATCAAATGTTCCTTGTGTTTCTGTTAAAACTAAAGGTTGATTAGCATCTTTTAAGTAAATATCAGAAGTTAAATATTCACGTGCATCACGTTTATTAATTAAAAACTTACCTTTTCCTGGTGTTAATTTAACACGAGCAACAGAAGATTTTCTTCTCCCTAATCCACGGTATTCTAAATTTTTACTCATTATTTAACCTCTAATCTTTCTGGTTTTTGTGCTTCATGATTGTGTTCTGGTCCTGCATAAACAAATAAATTACGACGTTGTTTGTTTCCTAGTTTTGTATGAGGAATCATTCCACTTACAGCTTTTTCAATTAGTGCTGTAGGTCTTTTTACTCTTAATTTAGCTGCAGTTATACTTTTTAAACCACCTGGATATCCAGAATGTGAGTAGTAAATTTTTTGTTCTTCTTTTTTACCAGTTATTTTAATTTTAGCAGCATTAACAACAATAACATTGTCACCCATATCTGCATGTGGTGTAAATGTTGGTTTGTTTTTTCCTCTTAAAACAGAAGCAACAAAAGCTGATAAACGACCAAGTACTTGACCTTCTGCGTCTATAACATATCATTTTTTATTTGCATCTTGTGTATTAACAATTGTAGTTTGTCTCATACATCCTCCTACGTTAATTTTGAAAATTATTGCTTTTTTAAATTTTGCTTTTATATTATAACACAAAGTTATTTTTTTATAAAAAATTAAAATTTATTAAAAAGTACTATTTTTAGGGTCTTTTATAGTAAATAAAATATACAAATCATAAAATGATTTGTATAAAAATGTTTTTTTTATTTAACAGAAATTAACTGTTTGATAAATTTTTCCATTCCTTTTAATGCTTTTGATTCAACTAATTCTAAAACTAAATATGGTGTTAATAATGAACGAATATTTTTAAGCGATTCATCATTTCTGTTTGCTTCTGATAACGAATTAAATAACGATTGTTCCATTTCTTCTGCTTTTTTAAAATTAACACTTTTAATAATGAATTCAACAGCAAGATTTTTAGAAACTTCTTTTGTTGCTAAATCTTTGAATTCTTTTTCTAATTTTTCTTCTGATGTTTTAACTAATTGTAAATATTCTGTTTTTTTCATTCCGTATTCTTTTAATGAGTTGTAGAAATCTTTTTTATGTTTTTCATAACTTGATTTAATTACAAGATCGCTTAAAACAGGTTTTTCAATATTTAATATTTCTTCAATTAATTCATCTTCAAATTTTTTGTAAGCATTGAAAACAATCTCTTTTTCTTTTACTTTAGAAATTAAAGCTTTTAATTCCTCAAAATTTGAAACATTACTAATTCCAAGTTTTGATATTAATTCATTATTTAATTCTGGTTTTTCTTTACGTGTAATTTTGTTAATTTTTACTTGGAATACTGCTTCTTTATTTCTATATTCTTCAACAAAATATGATTCAGGGAAAGTTACTACAACATCACCACTATAACCTAATTTTTTACCAATAAGTTGATCTTCGAATCCAGGAATGAATGTATTTGAACCAAGTTTTAAATCGTAACCTTGTGCTTCCCCACCTTCAAACGCTTCATTGTTAATAAATCCTTTAAAGTCAATATTTACAAGATCACCATTTTCTGTTTTAACTTTTTCATCTTTTATTTCTTTGTCAATTGCTAAATTTTCTTTAAATTTTTCAACTTCTTCTTCAACATCTTTTTCTGTTAATTTTGGCATTTTAAATGTTGCTTTAATCTTTTTAAAATCAACTTTATTAAATTCTGGTAAAATCGCAAATTCTAAACCGATAAGTGTTTCTTTTTTGTTTGCGTTATCAAAATAAACAGTGTAGTCTTTAAAATAAATTGGTAAATTATTTTTTTCAATATATTTAATAAAATCATTAAAGTTTTTATTAACAATATCATTAATAACTTTATTAATTGCATCTAAGGTATTAACATATTGTAATCTTTTTTCTAATGGAGCTTTACCAGGTCTATATCCTGGTACTTTAACTTTTTTAGCTAATTCATTTTGTTTTTCATCTGTTAAATTTTTAAATTCTTCTGTTTTAATTTTTGTAAAAACGGTACAACTTGATTTATCTTTATTTATTTCGTGTTTAATCATTTTTAACTCCTACTTAACAATATTTTTATAATTAAAATAAATTAATTAAAATTTTACAGTATTTTTAAAAAATCTGTTATTTCTTTAACACTTTTTTTATTAAATAATATATCTATAATGTTTTGAAAAAAGTGTTTTGTGTTCTTTTGTTTTAAAAGTATTTTTTCTAAAGTTTTTGCTGTTTCATAACCTTCGACGGTTGTGTTTATTTCTTTTAAAGCTTGATCAATTCCTTTTTCACTAATAAGCAGTCCAAAACTAAAATTTCTACTATTAGAATTTGTACAAGTTAGAATAATATCTCCTATTGCTCCATATTCATATGCAATATCTATATTATCTTCTTTTGTATATTCTTTGTATATTTCAATTATTTCTTGATAACCTTTTGTTACTAATGAAGCAATCTTATTTTTGCTATCTGAATTATATGCAGCAATCCCCATACCAATTGCCAAAACATTCTTTAAGGCACTAAAAATTTCACAACCTATAACATTTTTATTATATTCAAGGCGAAAATATTCATTATTAAAAAAACTTTTTACTTCTCTTGCAAATAATCCATCATCAGAAACAATATTAATAATTGTTGTTTGTTTATAAAAGACTTCATTAGCAAATGAAGGTCCTAAAATCGTTGCTAAGTAATTCAAATTTTTAGCAAAATTTTCTTTTATAAATTGACTAAAAAATAAATTTGTTTGAGACTCTATGCCTTTTGATAAATTTAATATACTTATTTTTTTATTACCTAAAATTTTAGAAATAGATAGTAAAACAGATTTTAGTGCATTTGATGGTATTGCTAAAACAAGTATTTCTGAATTATTAACTACAAAATCTAAATCATTTGTCGCTAATATACTTGATTTAATACTAAATTTAGCATTACCGAAATATTTAGAATTTCTTTTATTATAATTTATATCATTTATTTCTGATTCGTTTATTCCATACATAATAACGTCAGTACGATTATCTAATAAAACATTTGCAAGAGCACTTCCATATGCACCAGTACCAATAAAACCAAACTTGTATTTTTTCATATTAAATATTTTACTATTATTTAAAAAAAGAATATAAAAAAATGGCAGGAGTAACAGGATTCGAACCCATAACACACGGGGTTGAAGCCCGTTGTTCTACCGTTGAACTATACTCCTACAACTTTCTATATTATACCATAATTTTTTATTTTGGTGATTTAAATTTATCATATATAATTCAATTGTCCTTTCGTTTTTGACTATTACTATATTTTATCAGATGGGACAAAAAACCACGAGCAAGTTGAAACTTGCTCGTGGTTTTTTAATTACCTATTATTTTTTAATTTATGAATACTTAAAATTAAAATAAATAAAATAATTCTTTTACGATAAAATAATTAAATGAAAAATATTAAAATTTTTGAAGCTTTTTCAGGCATCGGTTCACAATATAGAGCTCTTAAAAATATTGAAAAAAAACTTAATTTTAAAGTACAAAGTCTTGGTTTTATTGAATGATATATTGACGCTATTATATCTTATGAAATAATACATAACAAAATATTAAAACCTGATGACAAAACAAGTATAGAAATAATTAGGGATAAAATGTCAAGATTAACACTTAGTTCAGATAGTAAAAATAAAGTTTCAAAAACATATTTTGAAAGAATGAAAGAAGAAAGAATCAGATCCCTTTTTCCATATTTTAAAAATTTTATTCTTACTAATAAGATGGAGAGAGAGAGAGAGAGAGAGAGGGTTTATTATAGTGATATAAAAAGTGTATACAAATTACCAAAAGACATAGATATATTTACTTATTCATTTCCTTGTCAAGATCTTTCTCAACAAGGTAAACAGAGAGGTATAGTAAAGGGTTCAAGAAGTGGTTTATTATTTGAAGTACAAAGATTATTAGAAAATTCAATTCAATCTTTACCAAAAGTTTTATTACTTGAAAATGTAAAGGCATTAGGAAGTTCTAAATTTTTAAACGCTTTAAATGATTGAATTTCATTTTTAAATAATTTAGGTTATACATCTTGTTGAAAAATATTAAATGCATCTGATTATGGTTCGGCACAAAACAGAGAAAGACTTTTTATGGTTTCAATCTTAAATCCTAAAAAAGATTTTGTTTGACCTGAAAAATTTTCTGAAATTAAAACATTAGAAGAAATTATAGATGAAAAATATAACAAAAATTATAAAAATTTAAATTATTTACTAAATAAACAAAGAACAGATTTTAAAACAACAAAGTCAAATATTAATAAAGCATTATTATTAAATCATACAAATTTTAACTCTGAAAACTACTTATACTTACCGAAGGGTTATGGACCAACACTTACTGCTTCTGGAGCTAATTCAAGAATTAAATTTTATTTTGAAAAGACTAATTCGATACGCGAAATTAATGAAATAGAATCATACAAATATATGGGTTTTTACGAAAAAGATGCATTAAAAGTAAAAGAATCCAAGTTAGTGAGTAATTCTAAAATGATTTTTACTTGTGGTAATTCTATATCTGTTGAAGTTTTACAAGTTTTATTCGAAGAAATTTTAAAATGCATTTAGAACCAAAAAATATTAATTATTTAAGAAAATATAGTTTTGAAATTAAATCAAGAAGCTTTAACAAGAATTATAATAAATCGAAATTTATTGGAAAAATAGAATTTATTTATGATTCAAGAATTTTTGTCCTTATAGCTTATAGAATTATTATATCTGAGTGTTGAATAGATTTAGCAACAACAGAAAGTTGATTGGATTCAAAAAATAGTAGTTTTAAAAGAAGAGATGAATTGTTTACAAAACTTAATTTAGAACAAATAGTAAGGTCAAATTCTACAAAAAATAAGATAGTTCATATTAATGATGTTGGTAGACTAAAAATCATTAATGATTATTTAGAAAATGAATATAAAAGTACTATAAAAAATGTTGACTCACTTTTCTCTGGTTCAAATCCTTCTGGTGAACTTTCTAATAGTAAAAAAGCTCCTATTATTGCAAAAGATCCACAAAACATAATTGATAAAAATTTTGCAATATTTTTTAAAAACTACTCTATATTCGAAGAAAAAAATTATTCATTTAAAGATTATTGATCAGATTTAATTTATCAAGAAATAAAATATGAAAACTATTTTAATTCAATTGCTAATTCTAAAAATGAAAATATTAAAAAGCTAGTAAAATTCATTAAAAAACTAAATCAAAATAATGATAATCATACAGGAAAATTAATTGTTAATTTTATTAAACAAATTGTTGATATTCAAAAGATAAATAATAAAATTGCTCAAAAAAGAAGAGAATTTGCTAAAAATATTAAAAATAAAAAAGAAGATATTTTTGAATTTACTTCTCTTGTTTTGAAAGAAAATGCACATATTTACAGTGTAAGTAATATAAAAAATAAAATTATTCAAGAAATAATTGAAAATTCTTTTGATATTGAAAATAAAAGAATAAAAGAATTATTTAATTATATTTCTGATGAAAATAATTATCTTAATTTAGATTCTAATTTACACACAATTTTTGATAAAGAATATTTTACTTACGATGATACAAACGGAAAAATAATAATACTAAATGAAGAAAAAATTAATCAGTCAAAACTTTTAGATTTACTAAATAATAATTATAGTGTTATACCTCGAAAATACTTAAATGAAAGGAGAAGATATTTTTTGAATTTGAGAAATAAAAATCTTTTTAAGTAAAAAATTTAATATTTATTAAAATTCAATATAAAATATTTTTTACACACTTTTTTTATTAATCTTTTATAATTTAAAAAAATAAAAAGAAAGGAATAAAATGAAAAACAAAGGGACTGTACGATATTTTGTGTAAATTCTCATAAACTTATTTTTTGATAATAAGAGAATTGCGATAGCAAAACACAAATCTGGTCTAATTATAACAAAAAACCAAACAAAAAGCAAAAATGCGGAAACTTAATTTTCCGCTTTTTGTTTTGTTTGGTTTTTGTTGTTTTTAACCCTTCCGTCCCTTGATTGCAATCAAGGGAGACCTTACTTTTTTGAAAAAAAGTAAGACAAAAAACTTTGTAATAAAATGTTTATTTTTCTTTAAAAATTATTAATAATTGACTTAATATTTGACCTCAGTTAGGAGTTATTTTATCTCATTTTTGTAGTTGATTTGTTATACCAAAGTACACTGA
>NZ_JHWE01000031.1 GCF_000622205.1 Mycoplasma leonicaptivi ATCC 49890 | reverse complement strand
TGATAAAATTAATGGAAAAATTTCAATGTCTAGAGTTGGTAATTCCTTAGATAATAGAGAAGTTGAATATTTCTTTTCGATATTAAAAACAGAATGTTTATATTTAAACAAAATAAAGGAAATGACTTTTAAAGAATTAAAATCATTAATTGAATCGTTTATTGTAAAATATAATAATGAAAGATTTCAATCAAATCTTAATTGAAAAACACCTCAAGAAACTTGAAGTGCTTTAAAATTATAATTGTTTCAAATCTGTGTCCCTGTTTATTCTGATCATATTACAACTGATTTTAGAGCATTTTTAAACCTAAGTGAATTAGAAAATGTTACCTTACATGGTATTGAAGATTCAAATATGTTAGGTGAATATTGAATTGAACAATATTTTGAAAAACCTGATTTTAAACAAAAATATTTTGATTCTGAAAAAAATATTTGAAAATGACCAATAAACGGAACAGATAGACAAACACAATATTTCGTTCCATCACATTTAGATAATGTTTTTATTTATTGATCAAGCAAAAACGTTAGTGATAGAATGACTCATTTGAACTTTAAAAATAATAGACCATTTTTTAACTCAGATAATGTTGAACTCAAAGATTTTATTTTTAATACAAAATCTCAAAAAACACAAAAAAGATTTAGCAGTTACTGAGAAAATATCACTGGTTTAGATTGAAAAAAACAAAGAGATAAAGTCGACAAAATTAAGCAAGCAAATAATAAACCCAGTTTAATTGTTTTGGGTAGCGGGAGCGATTATGATGCTGACTATTTTTTCACGGTTGTTAATAAATATCATAATCAATATAATATTTTTTATAAAGGACACCCTGGTAAAAATAAAACATCATTGACTATTAATTTTATTTTAGATAATCCAAAAGAATATAAATTTTATGACTATGAACAAAACAAAAATCTTAATATCAATACTTCTGTAATTAAGAATTTTGCTGTTTTAGAATCTCAAATACCTTCCGAAGAACTTACAACACACCACGCATTAGAAGAAAATGGTTTATACTTTGATAAGTGAGTTTTATTAGATTACACTTCAAGTGCAATTTTTGGTTTAAAAAATAATGTTAATAACTTTGAAGATATATTAGGATTTGTATTTACTAATCCTAATAAAGAAAACAAATTTTTATTCAACACAAATAAAGATTTTCATTCAAAATTTAATTTATTAATTGAAAAAATTGCTTCCAAAAATATTTTAATAAAAATTAAAGAGCAAAGCTTATCAAAGGATGAAATTTCTGTTGAGGATATTGAATTTATATTGTCAAAAAATAGTTTAATTAATAATGTTGAAATTTTAAATATCAAAAAAACAGAAAAAGATAAATTTATAGTTCAGTTTAGTTTTGAATATAATCCTAAAAAAGAAAACAATAAAAAACCTTATATAATAAGTATACCTTTAAGTAAATAATAAAATATACTCAATTTAATGAGTATATTTTCTCTTCTCTTACTGTTAGTATATATTTTGTAAAATAATTTGTCTTTATTTTAGGATTCTATATATAGAATTTTCAAATCGTCAATTAAAAAGTTAAAGTAAAATATTATTTGATTAAAAATATCTTAGTTTTTATGAATCATTTAACTAAATGTTGATATTAATATCAACTTTTAATTAGAATTTTTACTTATTAATATTAATGCTTTATCTGCACATAATAATAACTATTTAAAATCGATTGTAACTTATCATCAACACCTGAAATTTTACCGTGAATAATATATCCATTTCCTGATTTAATTTCATAAATTTCAATTGCTTTTTTATCAAAAGTATTGTCATCTTTGACAAAATGATTACGCTTGATTATTTGATATTCTGCATTAATACTTGGAGTATAATTTATTGCTTGTCAGTTTGTGATATTTCTGTATTTTTCTAATAATAAATTTGATAATTTTTCTGAATCTAAATTAATTCTTGAGATAACTAAAGCAGATTTTTTAATAAAATCATTGTTATTCTTTAGTTTTTCAAGTAAATCTTTTTTGTTTTTATTTTTGATAAAAGGATTCTTAAATTGTGAAACAGATATTGGTTTTTTTATTTTTTTGTATTCAAATAAAACTCTATTTAATAAAGAATCCGTAGGTTCAAATGAATAATTAGATTTAATATTATTTAATTTTTCATGTAAATAATCTTTATTACTAGATGTAGGTAAATCTCAAATTATATTTCTTAAAGTTTCTTTTCTTTTACTAATTTCTTCATTAAATTCAAATAGAACTTCTTCTTTTAATTTTTTCTCTTCTTCTGATAGTTCGCTATAAATCGAATCTATTTCATTTACCTTTAAAAACTCTTCAAATCCTTCTTTTAATTCAACATTGTTAAGAACTTTATTAATGATAAAAATTTCAAATTTTTCAAGTAAATCATCTGATAAAGTTTCATCAATAGTTTCTTTATATAAACTAATTAATTCATTTTTAAAAATATTGAATGACTCAACACCAATTCTTTTTGTAATATAATCGCCAATTTCAATGTTTAAATACTTGTCATATAAATCTGTAATAAAATCATTTGTTGTATTAAATATTAAATCAGATTCAATGTTTGAAAAAATTGTATTTCTTAAAACATCATACATTTTTAGCTCAGTACTTTCTGATAAAGCATTGGCCAAAATAAACCCATCAACTAATAAGATATTGTTTTTAAATTTTTTAACTTTTACAGTTCCATCTGGTATTAAAATAGAGTTACCATCATAATCTAATGTTTTTAAACCATTATCCTCAGAGTAATATGCATCAAGTGCATCACCATTATACATAATTGCAGAATCAACATCTTTTCTGCTTGGATCAAGTAATGATCTAATAATATCTTGACCATCACCATTAAAAATAATATCATTGTTAGAAATGCTTTGGTTTCTTGATTTTTCAATTAAATCAATAAAACCTTTTGTTGAAACTTTATAATTATCAAAAGAAGTATTTTGATTAAATATATTTCTAATCAATTTACTTTGATTATCAAAAATATATGCTGAACCATATAACATATTAACTCTTGTTGCATCAGTAATAGTTAATTTAGAATAGCCATTATTTTTTATTGTATTAAGTATATTAAAAAGAGAATTTTCTTTTACTACATCATCAAAATTTGTATATTCATTATTTTTTTTAAGTTTTTCTAAATTACTTTCATAATCACTAAAATCTATTTCACTTAAATTGCTATTTTGATTTTTTAATGAATTATAAGCAACAACACCATCTTGACTATAATATGGCACAAAATATTCTCATAAATGTCTTGGTTCTTTAAATTCTTGTCCTACAAAATCTGTTGTTAATTCTGAATCATAACTTTCGAGATGTTTAAAAACTAAAGGTGTGTAAATTTTTTTAAGTTTTTCTTTTAGTTCATCTTTATTTTTTAATGGTTCTTTTAGGTTTAATAAAACATTAAAATTAATAGGTTTTAATAAATTTTTTTTGATTAAACTAATAACTTGATAATCAGAACCTATACCCCCTGCTGCTTTTCCATTATTTAAGGCAACAGTAAACTCATCTACTTCATTAAATGTTTTATAAGAGAAATTTTCATTAATTTTACTAATGTTATCTTCTTCCATATAAGATTTATAATTAAAAAATGCTGGCTTATAATGAACTTGGTTTTTGTATAAAACTAAACCAAAAGTTATACCAAATAAAATAAAACCTAAAAGTAAAGATAGAATTTTTTTAATGTTTTTAAGTGAAAAAAAAGATTTTATCTGTTCCATTTGTCCTTTCTTTTAAAGAATTGTAAACTTTTTATAAAATCATAAAAATAAAAAACTAAAATATATTTGGATTTTCTTCATTATCATTTGTTAAAATTGTTTGATTTTCATTAAAATCTTCAAATAAATTAAGAATTGAGTCATCTATTTTTTTATTTTCGTTAAATAAATCAACATTAATATTTTCTTCTTTTAAAAGAATCAAATAATCAAGATCATCTGTTAAATTATTATTTGTTGAATTTTGTTTTATTCAACTTGAATAAAGTTCTTCATTTGCTCATAAAGAGTGTTGATTTCTAATTATTTCAATTTTCTTTGTTTGAATAATATTTTGTCTAATATTAATGTTGTTTTCTTTCTTATCAAAAAGATTAAAAACATATGGATTCAAAGCATACCTTACTATTTGATCTGTTTCACCTTCTTCTAAAAGGGTATTGTTATCAAAAACAAATGTGTAATTAAAATTATCAGAATTTATCAATTCAATATCATCAGTTATATATGCAAAATGTTTATTATTATTGTTAAACATATTATTTAAAACACGTAAAAATTCTTCTTTTGTATTTTTGGATATTCCATTGTAATCTTCAATGAATAAAATTTCCTTTTCTTCCATTAATATATTTAATAATTTTAGTTTTAGCTTATCAATATTTTTAAGTTTATTATAAGGTGAAAAATAATTACTAAAATTAACTGATAAATATGAATAAATTTTTTCAAACTTAAAAATTCAATTTATTTGATAAATAAATTTTTTTGAAAATTTCTTATTATGAGAAATATTTTGAATAATTGCTTTATAAAATTCATCAAATCAATTATTCTTTATGAAAATATTATAAAATTCCTGAATTTCTTCAAAACCTTGTGAACTTTGGAAAAAGTCAAAATTTTTGTTCTTTTTCAAGATTCAGTTTATTGATACAATGCTTGATTTTATCGTTTTGTTTAAATCAAGAATATATTTATATAATCTTTTGTTTTTTGAAGATTTAAATCCAGAAGATGTAGAAAATATTTTTTCTTGATTAGATTTAATCCATTTTATTTCAGCTTTATATAAAAGATTTTGGTTATTAAGAGTTAAAATTTTGTTTTTATTTATTTTACTGTAGTTTATTTGTTTAAACAACCATTTAATACTTTTAATTTTATTTTTTGTTTCATGAATATTTTTATTAAAATTTTCTTTTATTTCTAATGATTTTTGCTCAAAATTTGAAAAATTAAGTGAAAACTCATATTTAATTATTGTTTTTAAGATTTGAGTTCTTTTTTTCATATTTTTATAAACATATTTTTTTGAAAAAAATAATTGATTATTTACAAAACCATCAATTTCCTTTGCAACATAATTTTCAAATGCACTAAAATCTTCTTCTTTAAACAGGAATATTTTTTTAATAGATTTTTTTATTATTTGGATAGTTTTCTTTAAGACTAATATATTTTTATAAATAAAAAAGAAGTCGTCTTCATTTTTGCAATACTTGACTTTATTTCATAAAACTTTGATATCTTTTTTTAATTTATAAATATATTTTAATAAAAAATCTTTACTACTATTTTTGATATTTTGAAAATGTTCACGATAAAAGTTTAAATCAATATTTAAATTTTGTTTTTTATATTTATTAGACATTTGGAAAATTGTTAAATAATTTAAACTTTTCAAAAACTTTATTTTTTTTTCGTTAAGTTTAATTAAATAATTAATATTTTTGATTTCATTTTTTTTATTTGTATCAACAAAAATATTTAATTTTGTAATAAATTCTCTAATAAAATTTATATAAAATATTGATAGTTCATCAGAATAATCATTAAAAATTTTTTGTAAATTATTGATAAATTTATTATATTCTTCAAAATTATCATTATTTTTTTCTGAATAATTTTTAAAATCTTCAACAATTTTTAAAATTGTTTTTTTGTAATTATTATTTAAATTTTGAAAAGTTTGAGAACTTTCTTGAACAAGTAAATAAAGTATATTTTTAAAATTTAAAACTGCAGATTCATCTTTAAATAATTCAAAGTAGTTATCATAATTTTTAATTTTTAATTTTTTTCAATTGATTTTATAAAGTTCAACAAAAGGTATATTTTGATTATTTTCATTTATTATTTCTTCTAGTGAATAAAAACTTATTATTTTAGAAATGTTTTTTTTATTTGTAAATATTTCAGAATCTTTATTATCATCATATTTTAGTTCAGTATATAAATCCTTTTGTTTTAAAAGAGATGAATATAAATTAGTTGTATTTAAAATTGTATTTTTTTTATTAATATAAAAAACATTAGATATATGTTTTATATCTAATTTATTAACATTAATAATGTTTTCAATTTCTTTTTTAATTTCATTATTTTTTACATCATAAAAAATATTATTAAAAGACAAAACTTTCTTGTTGTTCACTCAAACCTACTTATATGATATTTTTTCTGTTTTATTGATTAATTTACTAATTATAGAATATGAAAAGAAAATAACAAAGGTATTTACTCAAATTTTAATAGGACTTGCTAAAATATGTTGTGTAATTCATATAAAAATGTCTTTAATATTAAAACTACCAATTGAATACAAATCAGCAAGAGATAATAAAGGTACATTAATTAATTCAAGAAATGCGCTAAAAACAATTATTGGAACTAATATAATGTAATTTTTAGGTTTCATTAAAAATCTTGAAAATAAAATAAAAACTATCATAGAGCAGGTTCCAATAGACATAAGTACCATTAAAGCAATTCTGTTTTTAATAATAGAATTTTCTAAATTAGAATCTGGTGTTTTGATTAATAATAAGGTAATTAACGAGATAACTAAAACTAAACATAAAATACCTGTTAAAAGATTGATGTTCACTAATAATTTTTCTTCTTTTTTATCTTCAATGTATTTTTTTCTTGTATTTAATTTTATTATAACTAAAGCAATTTTGTCTGCTTTATATTGATTGCCAATTTCTTTAAAATGATTATATTTAAGTGATTTTAATGCGATTTTTTGCTGTATTTTTTGGATTTTGTATTCCGCACTAAAGGCTTTGTTTATTATATTTAAAAAATAAAAACCAAAAATACCTGCAATAAAACCATTCATAGCAGTTGCAACAGTATATAAAGGATTATAACCAGCGGGTGGAATAAATAAAATGGATAAAATATCACTAATTACACCTACAAAAAGACCAATTGCAGGACCAAAAATAAAACCAGCTATTTTAATTGGTAAACCTATAAAGGCTATTTTATATGATGGGATAACAGTTCAAGGCATAATTTCTGCAATAACAATAACAAAAGCAACAGAAATAGCTATTAAAATTCCAACATAAACCATTTTTTTAATGGTTCATTTGGGTAAAAATAAATTATCAATCATTAAAATTTTTTTGAGTTTATCCATTTTTATGTTCATATTTTTATTATACATTAATAAAGAATCAGTTAAATATTATATTAATAATATTATGGTTGACAATCTTTATCTGCCTTTCCTTCATTTTTTCATTTATTAAGTAAATTAATTCATTCTTGTTCTGTTTCACATTTTAAATATTCTAAATCATCATAATTGCTAACTTCATCAAAATTAGGAGATTCTTTTTGATTAGTGTATTTAAAATATCATTCCTTAATTATTTGTATATCTTCTTTTGCTTGATTTTCATTAACTTTATATGAAAATGTTTGTAATTTTCTTTCATATAAATTAACAAATTCTGGTTTTTCATAATCATTAATATTATTTTCTTTATCATCTTTTAAAAATAAAGCAACAATTGAAAATTTATCAATTTTTTCATTTAATTTTTTTGACATTAAATAACAATATAATTGAGATTGTTTTAAATATGATGGATCGATATTATTATTTTTTGTTCAATCTTCATATTTTTTTTCACCGGCTGTTTTTATTTCAAAAACCATTTTTAAAGGTTTCGAAAAACCATCTGGAACCCCTCCGATTACTTCATCAATATCATAAAAATAATCATAATTGACTTTTTCTGCTTCAATGTGTTCAATTTGCCAACTTGGTTGCGCTTTTTTTAATACATCAAAAATTTTAGGTTCTAAAATCACCCCTGCATTAATATATTTTTTGCTTAAAACCGGCATTTTTAATCTGGTTATATGTAAAAAAGCTTTAAATTCACTTTTAAAGATATTATTTTTAATTAAAATATCACCCACAGAGCTACCACCAATTTTTTTATATTTGCTGAATTTTCCACCATTTTTTAATTGTTCAAATAAAACATCAGATAATACAATTACTTTTTTATCTCAATCAATAAAATAATCTCTTTTGTTATAAAATTTTCTTGATACTTTTTGATTTAAATTCATAATATAAATTATATTAAATTAAAATCTTATTTCACTTAAAAAAAGAAAATAAAAATGTAAAATTATAAAAATAAAGGAGAAATTATGGATAAAAGAAAACTAATAGAAATGTTTAATAAAACTGGTGTTGAAGCATTGATTTCAGAAGCACCACAAACAAGATTATGATATTCTGGTGTTCAAACAACAGATGGTTTTATTGTTATTGAAAGAGATAAAGCAACTCTTTTTGTAGATGGTAGATATATAGAATATGCAAGAAAAATTGCAAAAAATGTTGATATTGTTTTAATTGAAGGTAATTCTATGCAAGAGTGATTTAATACAAAAAACTTTAAGAAAATTGCTCTTGAAGAAGATTATTTAATTAAAAATGTTGAAAATAGAATTACAAAACTTGTAAATCCAAAAGAAATAGTATGAATAAATGCACAAAATTTAAGAATTGTTAAGTCTATTGATGAATTAAAAATTATTCAAAAAGCTGTAGATATTTCTATGAAATCTCTTGAAGAACTTAAAGAATGAATAAAGCCAGAAATGACCGAAAAAGAAGTGGCCGCTAAACTAAATTATTTATTGAAACTAAACGGAGCCGAAAAAGAAGGTTTTGATGAAATAATTGCTTCTGAAACTTCTTCCGCGGAACCGCACCATCATCCAACTCATAAAAAAATTGTTAATAATTCATTATTAAAAGTTGATTTTGGAGCACAATACAAAGGTTATACTGCTGATATTACAAGAACATTTGTTTTAGGTGATGAAACTAAAACAAATCCTAAATTATTAGAAATTTTAAAAATTGTCGAAGAAGCAGCATCAGAAGGTAGAAAAAAAGTAAGACCTGGTATTAGTACTTCTGAAATTGATAAAACATGTAGAGAATATATTCAAAAAAAAGGATATGGACAATATTTTGTTCACTCAACCGGACATGGTTTAGGTATTGATGTGCATGAATTACCTAATGTTTCATCAAAATCAAATATTATATTGGAACCCGGTATGATAATAACAGTTGAACCTGGAATTTATATTGAAGGTCTTGGTGGAGCAAGAATTGAAGATGATGTTCTTGTTACCGAAAATGGTTATTATGTATTTTCAAGACCAAATGAAACAAATGAAAGACCATTCTAAATTAATCAAACAAGGTTTTCTTGAAGTTTCCAAAATTCATAAAGTTTTTTATAAAATTTTTGGAAATAAATCAGGAGAACCTGTTTTTATAATACATGGTGGTCCAGGAGGTACGAGTTTTTATAAACAAACAAAACTTTTTGATTTAGATAAATATATGTTGATTTTTATGGATCAAAGAGGAACAGGCAAAAGTGTACCTTTTTTAGAAACAAAAGACAATAATACTGATGAATTAGTTCAAGATATTGAAAAAATGAGAAAATTCTTAAATTTAGATAAAATTACATTGTTTGGAGGTAGTTGAGGAAGCACACTCTCATTATTATATGCTATAAAATACCCTGAAAACATAAAACAACTAGTGTTAAGAGGTGTATTTCTTGCAAGACAAGAAGATGTAGATTATTTATACGAAGAAGGTGCTTCATATTTTTATCCTGATATTTTTGAAAAATATAAAGACTGTGTAAAAGAAATTGAAGGTAAAAACATTTTAGAAAAATACTACAATATTTTTTATAAAAAAACTTCAAATAGCATTGAAGATGCGGTTTATAATTTTTCAAATTGAGAATCAAGTATTGTAAAAATAAATCCAAACAAACCAAATAATAAAATTACAAAAAATGATTTTTCTATTGCTTTTTTGGAAACATATTACTTTTATAATAAATCATTTTTAAAATCAGATAATTATATTTTACAAAATATAGATAAAATTAAAAACATACCAACCTTTATCGTTCATGGTAGACAAGACATTGATACCCCCCCTATTGGTGCATATTTATTAAATAAAGAACTAAATAATTCTTCACTATTTCTTATTAGTGGTGCTGCACATTCTGTTTCAGAAAAAAGAATATGAGCAAAATTAAAGGAAATTTTTGATAATTTAATTTATAAAAACTAAAATATAGTATAATTTCTAAGCCACAAGAACAATAACTCACTAACCTGGTCAGAGTAGAAATAATGCAGCCATATGAGAAAGTGTTGTGTCATGTGGTCTTTTTTTATATCTTTATAATAAAAATCAAGCAAGAATAAACATGGAAGTCTATTTTAGACCATTAATACTTATTAACGTCTCAAACTTCTTGAGGCGTTTTTCATTGTAAATTTGATTGTATTCTTTCAAAATTATATCAATCAACATAATTTTTTATAAGATTTAATAATTCAGAAAAATTTAATTTAGAAATATTAATTTTGTTTAACATTTCAGATTTAATATTAGAAAAGAAATATTCTGCTTCTCTATTGTCAAGTGAATTACCAACTCTACCCATAGAAATTTTAAAATTATTTTTCTTAGAAAGTTTTATATATCTATTTGATGAATATTGATATCCGTGATCTGAAT
>NZ_JHWE01000030.1 GCF_000622205.1 Mycoplasma leonicaptivi ATCC 49890 | reverse complement strand
ATGAAATTTATGGTATTGATGTTGAACCTTCTTTTATTAGTAGGATAACAGATAAGATAATGCCGCAAATTATTGAATGAAGAAATAGACCACTAGAAAAAGAATATGCAATGGTTTTTATTGATGGAATCAGATTTAAAGTTAAGGAAGAAAATAGACTTGTTGAAAAATCAGTATATATTGTAATGGGTTACACTTTAGAAGGTAATAAAGATGTTTTAGGTTTTTGAATAGGTGAGTCAGAAAGTGCTAAATATTGAATGCAAGTACTAAATGACCTAAAATTAAGGGGTGTACAAGAAATTTTTATACTTTCTAGTGATAATTTAACTGGTATTTCAAATGCTGTAAAAGCGGTTTTTCCTAATACTCAAATTCAAAAATGTATTGTTCATCAAATTAGAAACTCAGTAAAATTTGTAAATTATAAAGATTTAAAAGAGTTTACAAAAGATATGAAAAATATTTATCAATCAAATAATATTGATGAAGCAACAAGGTTTTTACAAATTTTTGAAGACAAATGAAAAGATAAATATATGTATGCTATTAAAAGTTGAAGAAATAATTTTGAAGAATTAGTAACATTTTTTAACTTTCCAAAAGAAATAAGAAAACTAATTTATTCAACAAATATTATTGAAAATCTTAATAGAAATATAAGAAAAATAACTAAGACAAAAACCTCTTTTCCAACAGAAGAATCCTTAATGAAATCAGTGTATTTTGCTATAACAAATCAACTTCAAAAATGAGATAAAATAACTCCTAACTGAGGTCAAATATTAAGCCAATTATTAATAATTTTTAAAGAAAAATAAACATTTTACTACAAAGTTTTTTGTCTTACTTTTTTTTCAAAAAGTAAGGTCTCCCTTGATTGCAATCAAGGGACGGAAGGGTTAAAAACAACAAAAAACCAAACAAAACAAAAAGCGGAAAATTAAGTTTCCGCATTTTTGCTTTTTGTTTGGTTTTTTGTTATAATTAGACCAGATTTGTGTTTTGCTATCGCAATTCTCTTATTATCAAAAAATAAGTTTATGAGAATTTACACAAAATATCGTACAGTCCCAAATCTTAACGCATATGTGTTAGATTTTATTATATAAAATTACTTATTTCTTGTGCTTGCAGTGGCTTTTTGAACCCAAGTGTCATAGGTGTTTTTGTTACTTTCGCCATTAACAGCATTTTTTTGTAAATCATCCCATGCGGCTCTAATTTCAGATCTTATTTTATCTGAATGCTGACCCACAGGTTCTTCAAAAACAAGTGTATTTTCAGTATTAGAAGCATTTACAAAACTTTCAAAAGCGATTTCTAAAAATTTATTTTTACCAATAATTTTATCTTTTATTTCATTGTTTTGATCTTTAAAACCTTTAATCGGTGTTATGTAACCAGTAATAGATTGGAAGTATTCAAGAGGTGTCAATAATAAATCGGTTTTAAGTTCTTTATTATGTTGTTTTCAGTTAACCTTTTCTTTGGAATCAATTAATCATTTCATAAAGATTCTTGTTGCTTCATTGCTAGAAGGGTTTGAATGAATACCCATAATTGATGGTCCCTGTGAAAAAATAACATTTTGTTTATTTTCTTTTCTTCATTTTGAAGGTGTATTTGTTGCAAACAATTCTGATTCATTTAAAACTTCTTGTTGCGATAATGTTACTTTTTTAAATAATGAAGGTTTTAAAATTTCGTTTAATTTTGTATCAAAAACAGTTTTTTTCTTATTGTCATAAACACCTTTAAAAATTAACATTTTATTTTTAATGTTTTTTGTTCCTTTAACAACATCAAAATACATAAAATTATCATTGGTAATTTCAAGTAATTTATTAAGAACAGGATTTTTATTAATGATTTCTTCATTTATCAATCAAGCAATTGAAGAATTTATGTTATCACCAAGGAATTGTTCCATTTTTACTCTATCTTGTGAGTTTGCAAGAGCAACATCATATTCTTTTTGAATAAAATCTGGCGATTCAAAAACAGGATTATTATATTTACCAACATATAGAATTGTTTCAGCAGGTTTTTCTTTATTTTTTAATGAATTATTTAATAAAACAAAATTATCTACATTTCTTTTTAAGTCGAAATTAGTTGAAAATTTTTCACCTGTATTTCCTTGATAAGATACATTGTCTTCTGTATCTTTAATAAAGTTATATGCATAACCTGTTGTTGAAGCTATACCAAATAAAATTTTATGATATTTTTGATTTACAGACGCATATTGTCCATTGTTAAACATTACTGTTGCACCTAAGTTAACACTATCATTTAATGCTCTAAAAATTGTTTGTGCTTTAAAAGTACCTTCACCACCAACATATAAATTATTATATCTGTATGTTTTTGTTGTTTCATCTTTTGAAACAGGCATTAATGAGTTATCCCCATCAAGTTCAGCGTATAATGATTGATAAAACACACCTGCAGCATCATCTATTCCAAGCACGTGTACATCTGAACTAGCTCCAACACTAGATTTAGTAAACATTTTTTGCACAAGATTTGCAAATTTTATTAAGTCAGAATAGTTTGAAAACACATCTTGATTTAAAACGAATTGGCCTTTATATCCTGATTCTTCAAGTAAAACATTAATATTTGTTATTGGAAGACCTCAAAGTTCTTTTACCGCTTCTCTATCACCTCTACCTTTTTCAATTAATTCATCAAAATTAATTCTATCTCCATTTTGTATTGATACACCATTTTCTTTTAAGGTGTCTAAAACATAAGATAAAACAGATGTATTCATTGTTAATACATTTGTACTTTTTAAAAGAGGTAATATATATGTACCTTCATTAAAGATTTTTTCAGTATCAAAATTTGCGGATACAAATTTTGAATCAAATGAGTTAATATCAAAATTAGTATTCTTATCAAATGAATTAAAAGACATTAACATATTATAATTAGCTAAATCAATCGCTACATTAGGATAGTTAATAATCATATTATAAAAACCATCTTTGTTTTGTGAACCTAATTCTCTTTGTGTTTTTGCTAAACCAGCAGGATAACCAGAACCAAGAGGTTCGTGTTCTACTATTTTAGCCTTAGGACCTAATTTACCTGCTTTAACTTGTTTATTGTATTCTGCTAAAATAAATGATATCCCTTTTACCTGGTGGCCACCTAATGAAAAACTGGTTCCAAGTAAAATTTTATCTTTTTCAGTTTGGTTAAATGTTTTATCTGCTCCTTCAGGATTTGCACCATAAGCAGAATTTTCAATTCTATTTGTATTAATCCCTTTTGATTCCAACTCTTGTTTAATTTGTTGATAAAGTGCAGAAACTTCTTTTGAACTTTTAGAATTGTTAATTTGTTCTTGATATTTTGCTTTTGAATCATCATCTAAAAAGTTTAACATCCATTCTGGATTTGTTTCTTCATTATTTTTTTCATAATTTCCACAAGAAGCAGCAACAGCAGAAAACCCAACTGTTGGCAACAATAGTTGAAATATTTTTTTAAATTTTTTGTTCATAATAATTCCTTTCGTGATTTTGGAAAAATATTATAAACACAATGTCAAACAATGTCAAATAAAAAATTTTTTTTATTTGAATAAAAAATGAATAAAAATTTTGGATTTGATTTTGTTGTGGTATTCTTATTAATTTAATATTTTTAAATACATTTTTTATAATAATATTTTAAAAATAAAATATCATTGTTATATAATAAAACATATTAAGGTTGATATGAAAAAAGAGTTTATAAATAAAATTTTTAATGAAAGTTGTTTTGATTTATTCGAAAAATTAAGTGCTAAAAAAATTTATGTTGATGCTATTATTACTGATCCTCCATATAATATAAGTAAAAAAAATCATTTTCAAACTATTGGTAGGCAAGGAATTGATTTTGGTGAATGAGATAAAGATTTCAATCAAAGGGAATGGTTAGAAAAGCAATTTCTCTTGTTAAAAAAGGTGGGAGCATTATTATTTTTAATGATTGAAAAAATCTTGGAGAAATTGCCTCTGTTTTAGAAGAAAATGATTGTATTGTTAAAGATATAATAAGATGAATAAAGCCAAATCCGATGCCAAGAAATATTAAAAGAAGATATGTTACAGACTTTGAATTTGCTATATGAGCAAAAAAAAGTGCAAAATGAACTTTTAATTTAAAAGAAGATGAAATTTATAAAAAACCTGAATATAATTTTTCAGTATAAAACGGAAAGAACAGAATTCATCCTACACAAAAACCTATTAAATTAATTGAAGAAATTATTTTAAGACATACAAATGAAGGGGATATTATTTTAGATCCTTTTTCTGGTTCTGGTTCCATTTCAATAGCAGCATTATTAAATAAAAGAAATTATATTGCTTGTGAAATCAATCGCGATTATTTTGAAAAATCAATAAAAAAAAGAGAAATATGAAAAAATATGTTATATCTCCTCTAAATCATTTAGGTAATAAATTTAGAATTTTAAAGGAACAAAATGAAGTTTTTTCAAAATTTTGATGAAAATTATAAAAACAAATATAAAAGAATAGCTGGTTGTGATGAAGTGGGACGTGGTTGTTTGGCTGGACCATTAGTTACTGCTTGTGTAATTCTTCCTAATAATTATCAAAATACAGAAATTAAGGATTCTAAAAAACTAAGCGAGCAAAAAAGAGAACAACTTTTTAAAGAAATTGAAAAAGTTGCACTAGAAATAAAGATTTCAATAAGGTCTGTTGAACAAATTAACAATTCTAATCCTAAAAAAGAATCAATATTAGGAATGGAAGAATGTGTTAATAATTTTAATAAAGTAGATTTTGTCATAACAGATTATGAAAAACTAGATATTAATATTCCTCAAATAAATTTAATAAAAGGGGATAATTTATCACAAAGTGTAGCAGCTGCTTCAATAATAGCAAAAGTTACTAGAGATAGAATACTAAATGAAATTCATAAAAAGTTTCCGCAATATGATTTTATAAATAATAAAGGGTATGGAACAAAAAAACATATAGAAGCAATTCAAAAGCACGGAATCATAGATGGTTTTTATAGAACAAAATATAAACCAGTTAAAAAGTTGTTAGAAAATAAAGTTAATTAAGTCTTTTTTAAAATATAAAAAAAGACTTTTTATTTAATATTTTTTAAACTTTTTCCAATATTTGAATTATTTTGTAGTGTGTTAAAATTAAAACATAAGGGGAAATTTATGAAAAATATTTTTAAAAAGAAAGCATTAAATTTAACATTAATGAGTACATCATTAATTGCTTTCCCGTTAATTGCTGCTTCTTGTCAAAAAGAAACACCAGCAAAAGCTAATCGTATTGACACAATGTCTGTTAAAGAAATTACAAACAATTCTGCAAAAGTAGAGTTATCTTTTTTAACATTTAGAAAAACAGAAAGTAAGGAATTTAGTTTATTATTAAAAAATAATCCTAATTTATTTTCAGCAACAAATGTTGATGAAAATAACAAAAAAGTTATTTTTGAATTAAATGATTTAGTTCCTAATACAGAATATCAAATAGAAAAAATATTTAATGGTGATAAAGAATTAGATCTTTCAAATTCATATTTTATTAAATCTTTTACTACACTAAACAGTAGTTCAGATAAAACACAAAATCCACAACCTAATCCCACACCACAACCAAGTAATCCAATTTCAGGAACAAATACTACACCAACAGATACAAATTCTTCACAAAATATTGAAACAATTTCATTAAAAAATTTATCTGTTTCAACAGTTTCACACAATTCAGCTAATTTAAGATTTACATTTGATACATTACAAAATATATCAAACACAAACTTTAATCTTACATTAAGTAATTCAAATGGATCTGTTAATTTTTCAAATGGTATACTAGATCAAAATAATAAAACGCTTGATTTTAGTCTACAAAATCTTAGTGAAAATACAAGGTACAATGTAGTAGGACTTACTTATAATAACAAAACATTAGATCTATCTAAACTTAGTTTACGTTCTTTTTCAACTTTGGTAAATCCACAAACACCAAATCAACCAACAGAATTAACAAACTTAAGTATTTCTGATACTAAATATAATAAAACAAATATTGATTTAACATTTAATAAAAACATTGAATCAAATTCAAATTTAATTATTCAAGTTTTAGATGTAGCAGCAAATACTACACAAAATTATAGTAATTATGATTTAATTGTTTCAAACTCAGCAAGATTTTCATTAAGCAATCTTAAACCTCAAACACAATATGAAATTAAATCAATAACATTAAATAATGAAAATTTAAATATTTCTAGTTTAGCAAAAACTTTTACAACACCAGAAAAACCAGTTGATAGATTTATAGTTTCTGAAATTAGTGCACAAGATACTAAAAACACCTCAACATATATTAGAGTTAAATTTTCACAACATCAACTTGCAGATGAAGATGTTAAAAACTTTAAACTTAGAGTTAGCGATCAAGAATATTCAACATCAGTATACAATCCTTCATTAGATTATGTTTTATTCTACCTTAGTGGTTTAACAAAAAATCAAGAGTATACAATTTCTTCATTAACAATAAATGATAGTAATATCCCTCTTGAAAATGTTTCAAATAAAGCATTTAGAACAGCAAATAATGATAAAGAAGAACAACTTGATGCAATGCCAGAAAGTGCATTTACAAGAACTGCTGCTTTTTCTGAAATATCTACAAGAAACACATATTATAATGCTCCGCAAAATATTCAACCAAAAGACACTTCATTAAGTTTTACTTCTGATTTTCAATCATTTATTAATAGCAATGATAAACACGCAACATATAGCAAGGATTCATTTGATCAATATACAAAAACTCCAAGAGTTTTAAATGGAACATTTGATGCAAATTATTCAAATTTATCATTAGTAGTAGAAATACCTAATTCAGAACAAAATTTATCATATAAATTAGAGTTTGAAGAAACAAGTAGTTCAAATACAAAAACAACAAAAACTGTTAATTTAACAAAAAATAATGATGGCAAGTTTAGTGGATCAATTACTACATCTAATATTGATTCAATTAAAATTAATAAATTACAAAAAAATGGTAATACAGAAATTAGTAATTTTAATAAGTCATTAAATACTTATTATGAGGTTAAGAAGATTGGGACAAGATCAAGTGAGTTTAGTTTTAAACATTATAAAAATTGAGAATTACAAAGTTCCCCAGGTCTTGGTAAAAAATGAGTATTTGATCCTCAAATAAACAAAGATAATGGTTTACCAAAATTTTTCTGAAGAGTTCAAAAAGTTGATGGAACAGTTACAGATCTTGAATTTAAGAAACCAAATACCACAAGACAAATTAAGGCAGAAATTGATAAAACAGAATACGCAAGATCTATTGGTGTTTTCTATGAAGATAACGGTAAAAAATATGAAGTTATAACTAATACACTTCAAGAACCAAGAATTCCTAATCAACAAAATTCAACAATTGTTGCAAGAAACATTGATATAAATAATGTTTCTGTTTCTAATTCAACTGTTACAATTACCTTTAATCGTAGTTTAGATTCATCAAAAGACTTAAAGGTCTTAGTAAAAGGAAGAAATCCTTTACAACCTTGATCTAAAATTATTACTATTTCAAATAAAAATGGACAAAACGGTACATTTAATACATCAGAATTACAAGGTAATATAAAAGATTATATAGTTACACATTCTCTATATGATTCAAGAGAAACAGTTTATGATTTAAATAATAAATATATGTTTACAAAACCTGTTGGTTTTGAATCAATATCTTTAACTGATTTTAAAGTAATTGGTGATTCAGATAAAAAAATCTTATATGGTTCTGCTAATTTTGATTTGAATAACGAAAAAATCCAAGCATTAAAGGATAAATGATTTGAATTTGTTTTTGAAGTTGATATTCCAAAAGATGACAAAGCAGAATTTTATGGTGGATACTATGTTCAAAGACCAAGTATTTTTGTGCCATTTGAAAAAATTAACAAATTTATTTTATCTGGTTTTATGGAAAGAGTTAAATATTCATTAAAAGAGGTTAATGTTTTAGAGCCATATACACGTTCTAAATATATTAATAATGTTACATTACCTACAACAGATTTAAGTTTTGTTAAATACTTTAATTATGACTTATATAGTGAAATACTAAACGAAGCAGATACAGGTGAAACAACTCTTATAAGTAATAATGATTTAATTACAAGAAAATTAAATTTAACAACTACTGATTTGAGAAATATTTCATTATCAAGCGAAACAAAAAATTCAATACCATATTCAATTCAAAACTTCTATTCATTAATTAATTATAAATATGAAATATTTTATAGTACTCCAAGAGCAACATCTACCCCTACAAATAAACCATTTAAAATGGTAGATGAAAATAATCAAGATGTTGTGTTAAAAAGTGTTGTAGGAAGAGAACTTTTAGTTAATAAAAGAGTTTCATTTAATGAACAACATACAACAGCGACACTTACAAAAGACCTTTCAAGATACACAAACTTAAATCAATTAGATGCTAAGGATGTTTTATTTAATTTTGTATTTGAATTTGATCCAACTCATAAAGTTTTAACTGATCATGGACCAGGTTCTTCAACCAAAAACATTGTTCAAGTACCAGTTTCTTATAAATTAATTAAAGAAAAAAGAACAATTGATAATTCTGTATTTAATGTAGTACATGGTGCTGATAACTATGAAACACAAAACTTGTATCACAAAATTTTAAATTCAATGTATAGATTTAAAGTTTCATTAGAGGGCGATAATTTAAAACTTGAAATAATTGCCAAAGATGAAGAAAATACAAAGATTTTTGATTTTAAACCAGATCATAACTTATCCCTTTATAATTCAGCATTTATTGGAAACCATCATCTTTATGTATTTTATAGAGACAAACAAGGTATTGATGTGAAATTTACTGAAAAAGAATATCAAAATAATAAAATTGCTCAACCTTCAGAAATTGTAACTTATAGAGACCGTTCAGAATTTGATGATCCAAATCATAGTATTATTGGTGTAGATAACTGAGATAAAGATAAATTATTTACTCTATATACTAAATTACAACATGAAAAAGGTACTGTAATTAGATTGTATGATACTGATAAACAAAAATCAATAGAAGATTTAAGAAAACGTAGTTTTGCATTCCAAACACAAGGTGCTTCTTGAACAATTCTTGGTAAAGTTAAACCAAGCGATGATAGTGATCACAGATTCTTTGTAACTACAAATGAACACGTATTTGATGGATTCAGAAGAACTGATTATACAAGTCCAACAAATCCATGAGTTAAAAGGATTATGAAAGATGTTGATATTAAAAAACCTATTCAAACAACAGAACAAAGACATAAAACTGATAAAACCTATCCATTAATAACAACAGATACGTTTAAATTAGGAACAATAAATGTTCCATTAGAACCAATTACCAACTTCTTTAATGAACAATCCTTCCCAACATCTGATGAATACAGGGATAACCAAGGAGATCAACCAAAAAGTAAAGATTCAAGAGTAGCTGATGTTGTGTATGCAATTGCTGACTTTTCATTCTTCTTTGATAATTTTAAAGAAGGCACATCTGATTCATGGTCATACAATGGTAGAAACCTTGATGATAATGAAAAAGAAACAATTAAATTTATTCACGGATGAAAAAATCTTCCATTATTAAAATTATCCACACAAACGCTAGGATTAGATAATTATGTTAATTTAAACGCTTTTGCAGCGCCATTCCCTCTTGGTGTTTCAAATAATGTTGATTCACCAAGAACTGCAACAAAACGTTCTCGTGAATATTTATTAGGTTCATCAATTAAACCACTTGATACAATTTCATATTTAGGTGGACCAAATGGTGCTGGTAAATTTAACAATCCCGCAGTAACTTATGATGAATATTCAATTGATACAGCGGGTGGTTCTTCAGGAACACTTATGTTAGATAACGAAGGCGGTGTTCTTGGATACTTTGTTAGTGGTGAAGCAGCTGATAAAAATAATATTGATGTTAAAGGTACCAAACAAATGTTTATTATCGACTTACACAGAAGCAGTTTTTATGGTAACGGTAATACTCCATTAGGACATACATCATTCTATGAAAGAATGAGGTTATTATCATACTACTACCCAGAGTGATTTGAAGCAAAAGAATTCCAAAACAAACCTAAATTTTATTAAAATGAAAAACATATGTTTAATACATATGTTTTTCTATTTTCTAGTATTTAAGTAATATTTCCCAGTTGCAAAGGTAAAAACTTTTAGCACTATAATACAGTGCTAAAAGTTTTTATTGATATAATTTACTTGTTACCATTAGAAAAATTGCTTTCAAAATTAGTTTTACCCGAGTTTCTCACTTTTATTTCGTAAAAATACGTTTAGACCTTGTATATAGGCCTAAACGTATTTTTATTGATAATTTTTAATTATTATTTTTTGGTATTCATCAAATTTATTTCAAATTAATGGTTCATTAATAACGTCTTCACGTTCATAATTAATAATTTTATTTGTAGATTTATTTATTTCAACTCTATGCCTTACTTTTTTAATAGTATTAATAAAGTTCGTTTCTGTTACTTTTTCAATAACACCATATTTTTCATAAAAACTATTTATTTTGTGGGTAAATAATTTTAATAATGTTAATGATGTAAAACAAAT
>NZ_JHWE01000029.1 GCF_000622205.1 Mycoplasma leonicaptivi ATCC 49890 | reverse complement strand
AAACCATTACTTCAACCTACATATTTATAAATTGCTCCCTTTTTACTTCCGCCTGAATTAAAAAGCATTAAATTTTTCTTTTCGTTCATACTTAATATTATATCAAAATAATAACTAATAATAACTAATTTTTTAAAGAATTTTTATAAAAATACCTAATATATATATATATATATATTAGGTAAGTCTTTTTGAATTGATAAAAAATGCATTTTTTATGCCCAAAAGTGAGAAACTCGGGAAATGAGTATTTTTTACTTGTTATTTTTACTAAATAGAGAAAATTATGATATTTTATTTTAATATAAAAGGAAAATGTATAATTAAAACATAATATAAATATTAAAAGAGGTTAGATGAAAAGTATAGAATTATTTGCTGGAGCTGGTGGTTTAGCAATAGGCTTGGAACAAGCAGGTTTTAAGCACATATGTTTAGTAGAAATTGATAAATTTGCTGCAAGCACACTAAAACACAATAGAAAACATTGAAATGTTTTACAAGAAGATGTTTCTGTTGTTGCTACAAAAGATCTGGAAGAAGAATTTAAAATAAAAAAATATTCATTAGATTTGCTTTCAGGTGGTGCTCCTTGTCAAAGTTTTAGTTATGCAGGTAAAAGATTAGGATTAGAAGATGTTCGTGGAACAATGTTTTATCATTACGCAAAATTTTTAGAAAAATTTCAACCAAAAATGTTTTTATTTGAAAATGTTAAAGGTCTTTTAACACATGATAATAAAAAAACTTTTCAAACTATTTTTGATATATTATCAAGTCAAGGTTATACACTTCAATACCAAGTTTTAAACTCTAATGATTATAATTTTGCACAAAAAAGAGAACGTTTAATCGTTATAGGTTTGAGGAATGATCTTGTTTTAAAAACATCCTTTAAATTCCCTAAAAAAGAAGATAAAAAATTAGTTTTAAAAGATGTTTTAAAAAGCGTACCAGATAGTTTATGTGCTAAATATAGTAAAGAAAAAGAAGAACTTTTTGAACTTGTTCCTGAAGGTGGTTGATGAAAAGATATTCCAGAAGAACTTGCTAAAAAATATATGAAAACATGTTGAGATATGGAGGGTGGAAGAACAGGTATTTTAAGAAGATTAAGTTTTAATGAACCTTCATTAACGATTCTCACAACACCACAAATGAAACAAACAGAAAGGTGTCATCCAACACAAACAAGACCATTATCTGTAAGAGAAACCGCAAGAATACAATCGTTCCCAGATGAATGAGAATTTATTGGTAGTATGGCGAATCAATATAAACAAATAGGTAATGCTGTTCCGTGCAATCTTGCAAAAGCAATTGGTAAAGAAATCTACAACACTTTAAAAAGGATATAAAAATGAAAAGAACTCAAATTTATAAAAGTGTATTATCTGTTTTAATTCAAATAATTTTTCTTGGTCTTTTTGTTTCTGGTATTGTATTTTTGGTAAACAGAATAGGTGAGCAATATATTTATACTTTTTTTGTAGCTCTTTATCTGTCAAATGTTGTTTTTATATTTATTATATATTCACAACAAAGAAATGATCAAGCTAAGTTTAGTTGAATATATTTATTAATTTTAATACCAATTATTGGTCATATAGCTTTTCTAGCCTTTGGTTTAGTATTAAAAAATAAACATGAACTTAAAATTAATCAAGATCCTAAATATTTTTTAAGTTCTTATAAAGAAGATTTTGGTATTTCTGAAGTAAACACTTATGTTCCTGAAATAGAAAAATATAAAAAAATATCTAATTCAATTGCATCATATGCAGATTTTAAAATGTATAGTGAAGGTTATCATTTTTATAATGATTTACTAGAAAATCTAAAAAAAGCCAAAAAAAATATTTTTATTGTTACATACATAATCAAAAATAGTGAAATATCAAATGAATTGATTGAAATAATAAAGAAAAAACAAGAAGAAGGTGTTGATATTAAATGACTTGTTGATGATTTTGGTGCAATTGGTAATCAAAAGAAAAAGTTAATGAAATTAACAAAGAAAAATAAAATAAAAATAAAGATAATTGGAAAAATTTATTATCCATTTATTCATTCTAATTCATTTTCAAGAAATCATCAAAAATTTATCATTATTGATAATGAAATCGTTTTTTCTGGTGGTAATAATATTTCTGATGAATATGCTTCATTATCTAAAAAATATGGGCACTGAATTGATGTTAATTACAAAATAACAGGACCATATGTTAATCAATATAATATTTTATTTTGTAAATTTTGAAAAATTATCACCAAAGAAGAATTACAAGTTACTACATATTTAAAAAAATATGATTATACAAAAAACTATCATTCAAGTGCTTTATTAACACAGGATTCGCCTTCTTTAGATTATTCAACGGCTGAAAATTTTTGATTAACAATATTGTCTAATGCAAAACATAATATAAAAATAGCAACACCTTATTTCTCGCTTACAAACGCATTAGAAAAACAATTAATTATTGCTCTTAAAAGTGGAATAGATATCACAATTTATTTTCCAGGTTTACCTGATAAAAAATTTGTTTACAAAATTAGTTTGAGTCAATTAAGTAAATTTATTCCATTTGGTTTAAAAATAAAAATTTACGATAATCATTTTCTACATTCTAAAATGGGTGTTGTAGATGATAAATATGGTTGATTAGGAACGAATAATTTAGATTCTAGAAGTATGTTTTCTCAATACGAAACAATGGATATTGTTTCTGGTAATGTTATTAATGATATGCAAGAAATATTTAAAGATTACGATGCAAATTCATCACTATTGCAAGAACATTTTAACTTATCAAAAAAATATAATAAAATTGAAAAATTTGTCTTTGATTGATTTAAGACATTAATATAAATATGTTATAATAATTATTATTGATTAATACAGAATTGAAAGGTTTAATATGAAAGAATTTACAGCAAAAATTGTTGATCCAATTGGATTACACGCTCGTCCAACAACATTAATTACAGGAACAGCAGGTAAGTTTCAATCTGATTCACAATTAGTTTTTAAAGGTCGTCAAGGAAATTTAAAATCAATTATGAACATTATGGCACTTGGAATTAAATTTGGTGATGAAATCACTATTAAAGTTTCTGGTGAAGATGAAGACCAAGCGATTGAAGCAATTAGAAAAACATTTGAAGACAATCAATTAATTTAATATATAATAAAATTAAAGGAGTCTAACTCCTTTTTTTAATACAAAGGAAATAATGAATACGTTTTTTACTTGAAAAATAAATAAAATATCTTTTATAGATTCTAAATGAATGTTTTTTTTATTACTTAGTTTAGTTTTTTTAGCAATGCTAATTTCTTGATTGAAAAAAGAAAAAATATATGTTTTTTTTAATCAAGAAAACAAAAAGTTTTTATTTAAAACAGTTAACAAAGTCTGGTTATTCAGAATAATTGGTATTATTACACTTATTTTTACAATAATAAGAAGTGTAGCAATATTATATAGTAGTTATCCCTTTAAATGAGAAGCAATCCCGATGCATTTTTGTAGATTTTTACTTTTTGTTTTAATGCTGATGTTTATTTTTAACAAAACTCATATAGTAAATAGAGTAAGTATTGTTTGTTTTATATCTGCATTTGTTGCATTTGCTTTTGCAAATTTAGGTGTTGTAAAAGAATTTGTTGAAGGAGATATTATTTACAATAATTTAGTACCAGGTACAAAGGAATATGAAAAAGCAGGTTTAAACACTGGATATGATACTATTTTGTTTTGAGATTTTGTTATAGCTCATGCATATGTATTTTATGCTCCGATTTTTATGCACATAGTAAATGGTAAAAAATCAAAAATAACTTTTGTTTCTGTATTTGAAGGAATAATAGTTTTAAACATTTTAAGTTTTGTAGTTTTTGGTTTAAATGAAATGTCTTATCAAATCGCTTTAAATTCAAAAACACCCGATAAAAATGTTATAGCCTGAGGTGCAAATTGATTCTATTTAGGAAGAACAGGAATAAATACATTAGGAAAATTTAGTCAATGACCAAATAATTCTTGGTCACTTAGTTTAGCATTTATGTTTGGAATATTTTTAGTTTTTGGTATTTTAATCTTATTTAATATTATTTCTAAATTAAGAATAATTACTATACAAAAAGATAGTTCAAAACAAATGAAGTTTATTTTTATTAAAAAACCAAAAGAAGTATTTAAAGAATACTGTGCCCCATTAAAAAACATTTTCAATATAAATAAATCAAAGTATGTTATTTAACACACTTTGATTTATTTTAATATTTTTTTAATTCATTTTAAAGTTTTATTGTATGGTGCATATCTTAAATTTAAATCAAAAAGTCAAAACTTTTTATAAACCGATTTTTGATTACTAAATGTTTTAAAACTTTCATAACCACCATATCTACCATAACCACTGTTTCCAACACCTCCAAAGGGTAGTTTTTCAATCACAAGATGTGTTAATGTATCATTAATTGAAGCGCCACCAAATGAATAATTATTAATTATTTCTTGAATATTTTGCTTATTTTTACCAAATACATAAAGAGCTAAAGGTTTTTCTAATTTATTAATTATATTGTCAATATCTTTCTTGTTTTTAAATTTTAAAATAGGTAATAATGGGCCAAAAATTTCTTCTTGCATAATTAACGAATTTAAATCTGGATTATCTATTAATGCTGTTTTTATTTTTAATTTTTGTAAATCAGATTCCGCACCATATATAATTTTTTGATTTTGTAATAATTTTTGTATTCTTAAAAAGTGTTTTTGATTAATTATCTTTGGATATGCTTCATCTAAATACATTTGATCAATATAAAATATTAATCTTTCAATTAATTTTTGATAAATATTTTGATGAATCAAAATATAATCTGGTGCAATACATGTTTGACCTGCACTAAATATTTTTCCATAAATAATTGCTTTTGCAGTTTTATCAATATTTGCGTCTTCAAAAACAATTACTGGAGATTTTCCACCTAGTTCATAAGTCGCAGGAGTTAAATGTTTAGCAATTTTTTGTGATATTTGTGTAGCAACATAATAACTACCTGTAAAAAACACATAATCAAATTTATTTTCTAATAATAAATTTGTTTCTTGAACATCACCATTAAAAACAGCAACATATTCTTCATCAAAAATTTCACTAATAATTTTATTAATAATATTTAAAGAATTAGAAGCAATTTCCGATGGTTTCAAAATACAACAATTACCTGCTGCAATCGATCCAATTAATGGTTTTAATGTTAATAAAATTGGATAATTTCATGGTGCAAAAATTAATGTAACACCACGAGATTCAAAGGTTTGATATGCTTTTCCTAAAAAACCTTGTAAACCAGTCGATACACTTTTTAATTTAACTCATTTTTTTAGTTTTTTTTCAAATAGTGTTATCTCTTTTAAAACTTGTCCTAATTCAGAAATATAAGATTCATATTTAGTTTTTGCTAAGTCAAGATATAATGCATTATAAATATCATTTTCATATTTTTTAATAGTTTCTTTTAATTTTTTTAATATCTGCAATCTAAATTTATAATTTTTAGTTTTTCCAGTTTTAAAAAAATCACGTTGTTTTTGAATTAAATTTTGATATTTCATAGATAAATTATACAAAATATAAAATTAGTTTTTTATTTATTAAATTTAACAAAAATTAATTTTATATTCATATTAAAATAGCAATTTTTATATACTTTTTTATGTTTTTATTACTTTGGTTTATAATTTTAAATATGAAAAAAGCAGCGATTTTTAGTGATGTAGATGGTACAATTTATCCATTTCCAGGTAAAAATTTATCACAAGTGAATATAGATAAAACAAAAGAAATTAATAAAAAAAATGTTTTTTTTGTAATTAATACTGGAAATGGGCCATATGAAAAAATACAAAGACTTGCAGATTCTTTATGTTCAAGATATATTGTATGTTCTAATGGTGCATTAATTTTTGATAATCAAGAAAAGAAAATTTTAAATATTGAATATATTTCTAAGTTAGAAGCACAAAAAATTTGAGATATTGCGGATACAGTTGATATAGGACTTTATTATTTTGGAACACATCAATATTATTTAAGAAATGCAGACCAAAAACAAATTGATTTTATGACTGATTTTTGTGAATATAACAATTGGATTTTTGATGGTAGAATCCCAGAGGATTTACATAAAATAGAAGCATATGGTCCAAGAGAAAAACTTGAAAAATTTTATAATTTAACAAAAGAAAAAAATGTTGACTTAAATGTAGTTTTACTTGATAAACATATTGAAATAACAAAAAATGGAGTTTCAAAAGGTACTGGTATGAAATGACTATGTGAAAATATTTTTGACATACCTTTATCAGAAGTTATGGCTATTGGTGATAGTCAAAATGATATTTCAATGTTTGAATTAGCAGGTTTTCCATATGCAATGGAAAATACAGATCCGTATACAAGAACCTTTGCTAAATATTTTACCTCAACAGTTGAACAAGATGGTTTAGCAATGGCAATTGATGATTACTTATACAGAATAGATTTTGATTTAAAAAAAGAAATTTCACAAGGTAAAAAACACAAATAATGTGTTTTAATTTTTTAAATTATGGTTTCAATTGAAATTATTTTTTGAATAATTTTTGGAATTTTATTATTTCTTGAACTCATTTTAATTTTAATTTTAATCAAAAAAATTATATTAAAACTTATTAATAAAAAAATACCTGCAAAATTTCAAACATTAACACAGGAATTATATTTCTCACAATCTGTTTTATGTAATTTATTAGTTGTATCAAGAAAAAGTGATCAGCATAGTATTCTTTACAAAGATTTAAATAATATTTTCAATAAGATTCAAAATTTATATACAAATATCGAAATTCAAAATAAAATAACTCTTGATTCTGTTTTACAAAAATATTTTTTTAAATCAATTAAAAACTTTTTTTCATTTAATAAAAAAAATAAAAAAATAAAAAAAGTTTTTGTTAATTTTAATTATTTATCAAAAGATTTTGTGTTTTTATGAAAAAAAATTGAACAAAATCAAGCATTTGTTCTTGAAAAATGTCACAGCATTGAAAAATTTTTATTAAAAAATAAATTTATAATTAATAATATTTTTGATAATTTAGTACAAAAAAATAATGAAATAAAGCAAAATTTAACTTTAATTGATAAAAATAAATATAATGGAAATTTTTTAAAAGCACTAGAATTATGTATGCTAAATAATAATTATTTATATAACTTAACAAGTTATTTAAATAATGTAAAAAAGATCCATTATTTAATTTTTATAGATTTAAATAAAAAAATAATTAACCTAAAAGATTTTAAAAAGAAATATTTAATGCTAATCAATTTAAATAATTCATTATTATTAAATATTGATGCTACTAAAATGAACAATTTAACAAATAAAATTAAAGATGTTTATAACGAAATTGAAAATATTGAATACCAAAATGAAATGAAGGTGCAAATAAGGTTTTTTATCTATAAGAATTTACATTTTTTAGAAACTGAATTAAAAAATATAAAAAAATTTATTGAATATAATGAAAAAGAATTAAGTATTAAATTTATAAAAAATAAATTTAATCAAATACTAAAAAATTTCTATTTTTTAATTCAGAATATTTCAAAAATAGAAGTATGTGAATATTTGAATGTTATAGAAAATATTGTTTTTAATTTAAAACAAATAAAGTCAAATATTAATATTTGTTTATTAATTAAAGAATATAATCAAAAAATTAATATTACGCAAAATAATGAAGTTATAAATGTAAAAATTTTATATAAAAAAATTATAGAAAACGAATTTTTACCACAAGATAATAGTAATTTGAAATTAATATCAAAACTTAAAACAGAATACTTAGAATATGAAAAAAATAATTTTAGAGAAATTCTAAATGATTTAAACAAACGAAATGATTTTATTTTAAATTTAGTAAAATTGAGTAAAAAAATAATAATAAATAAAAAATATTTTCATTTATTAAATGAAATTATTGAACATATTTCAAAAAAGAATTTAAATGATAATAATGTGTATATAAATATAATTGATAAAAATTCAATTTTGTATAAAAATAAAAATTATCAAGAAGTTTTTGAATTTTTTAAAAAAACATATAGCAAAAAATAGGAGGATTATGTATTCAAAAATACTTATAAGATATGGAGAGTTAGTATTAAAGAAAAAAAACAGAAAAACATTTATTAATCAACTTTCAAATAATATTTATCATATTGTTGGTGAAAAACCACAAGTGGAATTTGACAGAATGTACTTATCATTTTCAGAACATAATTTAAAAAAATTAAATTATGTTTTTGGTATAAGTTCATACTCACCGGTTATTGTTTGTCAAAATAATATTGAAAAAATTAAAGAAGGTGTTTTTAGTTTATTAGATAATAAAACAAAAACATTTAAAATCGAAGCAAGAAGAAACAATAAATCCTTTGAGTTTACTTCACAAGATTTAAATAGAAATCTTGGTTCATTTTTATTACAAAAAACAAATGATGAAAATGGAAAAAGTTTTTTATCTGTTGATGTGCATAATCCGGATCAGGTTTTTTATGTTGAAGTAAGACAAAAAGAAACATATATTTTTTCAACTTATTACAAAGGTTTAGGTGGATTACCAGTAGGTGTTTCTGGTAAGGTTTTACACCTTATTTCTGGTGGTTTTGACTCACCTGTTGCTGCTTTCCAAATGATGAAAAGAGGTTTAAAAGTTGATTTTTTAAGTTTTATAACACCTCCTCAAACTGATGAAAAAACAGTTAATAAAATTAAGAAAATAGTTGAAGTATTAAATAATTATCAAGTAACAAGTAATTTAATTTTTGCAGACTATTCTGTTTTAATGAACTATATTTCTTTTGTATCAAAAGAATCTTATAAAATAACATTAATGAGACGAAGTTTTTACAGAATTGCTGAGCAAATTGCTAAAAAATATAATCAGTTAGCTATTTCTAATGGTGATAATCTTGGTCAGGTAGCTTCGCAGACTATTGAATCTTTAAACACGATAGGCGAAGCAACTCAATTACAAATTTTAAGACCTTTATTAACTTTTGATAAAAACGAAATTATTGATATTGCTAAAAAAATAAATACACATGATATTTCAGTAATACAAGCTAATGAAACATGTGAATTATTTGCACCAAAAGAACCTGTTACTAAACCTAATTTAGGTATTGCAAAAATGTTAGAAAGTGAATTGAGTAATCTTTTAGAATATGAAAAAAATCTTTTAGAAAATAAATTAGATATTCTAAAATTCTCATTAAATAAAAATGAATAAAACAAAATATGAAATATTAATTGATTTTGAAGCTGTACCACCAAATTTTTCTTCTATATTTGGTTCAATAAATAAAGAGTTTAGAAAACAAAAAATTAAAGATTTACCTTTTTGTTATACAATCGGTTTAGTTTCTCAAAATAAAAAAACAAAAACACGTAGTCATATTAGTCAACTAAAATTTTTAACAAAAAAAGAAGCATTTGATGATTATTTTGCTCATTTAAAAAAAATACTTACAAATGATATTCATATACTAATTGGTAAAAAAATAGATATTACAAAAGAAAATATTAAGTTTATTGGGTGAGGACCAAGTCTTGAAAGTTCAATTACTCAAAAATTATTTAATTTAAAAACATATGCAGTTGAAGAATTTCCTTATAGTTCTATCTCTTTAGACAAATTAATACCAAAAAATCTTTTTTCTAATAATTATTTTCCTAAAATAAAACAAAGTGAGATTAGTAAAAAATTTAAATCAGTTTTTGCAATAAAAGAAGATTATTCTAACGGTAGAATAGCAGGTATTTTAGGCGCTTTATTATATATAAATGGTTCTTTACAAAATTCTTCATTAATTTCAAAAAAATTAACTAAAACTGAAATTGAAATAATTCAAAAAGAAACGATTTTTTATAATCGTGATGATGTTTTAAAATTAGGGTATTTAATTCAAAATAAAGAGAAATCTTTAAAAGTTGTAGAAGCTATTAAAGTTATTAGAAAAAATAAATCAAAAATTGTATCAAAAATAAATTACAATAACAATATTTTAAATACTACAAAAAATATAATTGAACAAAAACTTGTTATTTCAGATAATATTGTGGATTTAATTCAGTATTTAAACAATTATTTAAATTCAAATAAAGAAAACGAAGAACAAGAAATGCAAAAAACATTGAATAAGTATAAAAGAGTTTTATTTGAAATAAATGAAATTATTAAAGAAAATAAATTCAAAACAATTTCTAATTTTATTAGTGATTTAATCAAGAAAATTAATTTTTATAAAAAAGAAAAAGAAGAGTTAGACTTATTAGAACTAAATCAAGTTGATTTAATGAATTAACAAAAAAATAAATATAAATTTTTATTAATAACATCTTAAAGGGGGACACAGAAATGACACAGTTATTTCTGTGTTTTCTTTTATAAAACAAAAGGAAGGGGGAGGGGTATACCCCTCGGGCTTCGCCCATAAAAATGAGCAAACATTTATCACACAAACAATGAGAATTTTGAATCAAAGAGTATTACAAAGCAAATAATAATTTTGCTAGTGAACAACTATTTTGAACTAATTTTTGTAATCAAAATAACATTAAATTTACTAAGCACGTAATTTATAGATTTAAACAAAAAATTAACTTGTATAATTTAAATATGAATTTAGATAGCAAAACAGGTAAATCACCAAAA
>NZ_JHWE01000028.1 GCF_000622205.1 Mycoplasma leonicaptivi ATCC 49890 | reverse complement strand
ATAAAAAATTAGTTGATAAAATTAATGGAAAAATTTCAATGTCTAGAGTTGGTAATTCCTTAGATAATAGAGAAGTTGAATATTTCTTTTCGATATTAAAAACAGAATGTTTATATTTAAACAAAATAAAGGAAATGACTTTTAAAGAATTAAAATCATTAATTGAATCGTTTATTGTAAAATATAATAATGAAAGATTTCAATCAAATCTTAATTGAAAAACACCTCAAGAAACTTGAAGTGCTTTAAAATTATAATTGTTTCAAATCTGTGTCCCTGTTTAAGTTGAATTTTTAAGCATATCTTGTTTGAATTTTTCTGTTGATTACAACCTCTTTTAATTTATCAAGAGTAGGCAATAAAACATATAAAAATGTTGCATAAATTGGAATCGAAATAAGAGATCTTAAAATTATTGGGATCATTACTATAATATATCTATCAGAAAGATTATAACCTCTTCCTAAATATCTATTTGCATACATTATAAATGCAAAAGGACCTCAAATTCAACGTGCAAGCACAATTAAAGAAACTGTTAAAAAATAAGCTAATATGAAGTAAGAAATATTTTTTTTGAATTTTTCATTTTTGGATACAAAATAAAAAATACCAAAAACATTAAATGTAATTAAGATTAAAAAACTTAGTACAAGTAAAACTATAAAAGCACTTAAACTTAGTGAACTTAAACCAAATGTTTTTGAAATTTTTATTCCTTGTTCAATGTTTTCTTGCGATAGAAAAACATATAATAATACACCAAAAACAGCAAATAGAAAAATATCCATAAAAATAAGTGTTATCTTAGTTTGTTTTTTAAACGCTTCAATAGTAATTGCTATTAAAAATGTAGCAACAATAGGTACAATTGCATATGCTTCATGATAAAAAGCAATTCTTCCAGCAAATAATAAATTGAAAAAATCTGCCATGAAAGATAAAAATGTACCTTTTCATTTTCCAAAAAAATAAGCAAAAATTACATAAAAAACATATTCAAAATCTAGTTTTGCTAATCTTAGTGCAGTAAAATTATTAACAATACCAACAATTAAAAATAATGAAAATAAAATCCCTGCTAATGAAATATCATAAACACTAAATAAAACTTCTTTTCTTTTTAAAGATAATTTTAAATTAGATATCAAGTTGTTTTCTTCTTCAAATAATGATTCTATAAATAAAAAGCGATAAATAAAACCAAATAAAAAGTCAAAACAACTTAATAAAAGTATTTTTTTAACTAAAAACTTTTTGTTTTCGTTTTTAATTAAATCTATTTCAAATTTTCATTGTAAATATTCATTTATAGATGTAAAAAGACAAAATCCAAATGCTGTTATAAGTAATACAATGAATGAACCTAAACTAAACTTTCAAATCGCTGTATTTAAGTTTAAATTATTTTGATTCATATTAAATAAAAATACAACAAAAAATAAAATTAATATTATAAAAAATAGTTTTGAAAATAAATTTAAATAAAAGTTCTTCTTAAATGTCTTTATATATTCTTTTTTTTCCACCGTCTCTGTAATCATGTTTTAATTTTATCACACTTATGAAAAAATCTGTGTTTTAAGTTGTTCTAAATCATTGCTAAAAATTTTATCTTTTTCTTTTTTTCTGATATATACTAATTTAAGTGATGGATCATCACTTAAAAATATTAATTTAATTTTGTCTAAAATATCAAGTTCAGATAAAGCAGAGATGTTATATTCTGTCATTTGAGATGCATGTTTCATAAATAAATCATAGTTCATCTTAAAATAAACATTATTAACTACTGAAATATTTAATGTATCGTTTTCATTAAATAAATCTCAAGTTTTTTCTGTTTTATATTCTTTTCTTGCTTCCATAAATATAATTTCATCACCTATTGTTAATACAGGTAAAACATATTTAACTTCTCTTTCAATAAATTTAGATAATCCTTTTTGTAATTTATCACTTAATTGATAAATTTTAAATAAATTTTGATTTTCCATTTTTCTCCTTCACTTTTTTATTAAACAAGTGAAATATTTTGAAAATAAAAAAAACAAAAAGAAAAAAACTTTTGAATTTTTTCAAAAGTTTTTATTTTTTACCAAGCATACTAAACATATTTTTTTTGTAAACTTCAACACCAGGTTGGTTAAATGGATTAACACCAAGTAAGTAAGCACTCATTGTTAAAGCTCTTTCAAAGAAAATAAATAATGCTCCAAGAGTTTCTTCATTAAATTTATCTAATAAAAGATGAATGTTTGGAACGCCACCAGTTTTTGTATGGGCTTCCATTGTTGCTTCAAAAGCAACATTGTTAACTGTGTGTAAATCTTTTCCATCTAAATAATTTAATTTATCATAATCAATTTCAAAAGATTTAAATTGAATATTATCAGCAGGATTTTTTAATGTTAAAACAGTTTCAAATAATATTTTTGTACCTTCTTGAATCATTTGTCCTAATGAGTGTAAGTCAGTTGAAAAAATTGAACTTGTTGGCCAAATACCTTTTCCATCTTTTCCTTCTGATTCACCAAATAGTTGTTTTCACCATTCAATAAAATATTGTAATTTTGGTTCGTAAGCAACCATCATTTCAATTTTAAAATCTTCTTTATTATTTAAGTGGAATCTTGTTGCAGCATATTGGTAAGCAGGATTTTCTGATAATCTATCTGAAACAAGTTCTAAGTTTGTTTCTTTTGCTCCTAATAAAACTTTTTCTGCATCAATCCCTGCACACATAAATGGAAATAATCCAACTGGTGTTAAAACAGAAAAACGACCACCTATATCATCTGGAATAATAAATTTTTCATATCCTTTTTGTGTAGCAAGTTCAAATAAAACCCCTCTGCTTTTATCTGTAGTTGCAACAACTAAATCTGCTGCATTTTCTCCTTCTTTTTCTTCAAGAAGGTTTCTAAATTCTCTAAAAGCAATTGAAGGTTCTAATGTTGTTCCAGATTTTGAAATAACATTAATAGCAAACTTTTTATCTTTAACATAATTTAATTTAGCAACAAGTGTTTCGGCAGAAATATCATTTCCAGCAAAAACTAATTCCATTTGTGGTTTTTTAATTGAATAAGGTCCATAAATAAAATCATATCCTGATTTTGCGCCTAAATAAGAACCACCAATTCCAATTACGACAACAACTTCTACATTTGCTTGTTTTCATTGATTTGCTTTTTTTTGCATTCTTTGAAATTCATCTTTATCGTAATTACTTGGTAAGTTATATCAACCTAATCAATCTTTTTCAGCAACGTTTTTTGTTAAAACATTATTGTGAATTTCAGTAATTTTATTTTGTAAATATTCAAGATTTTTTAAACCTTTTGGTAAGGCATTCTTAATATTTAATTCTAAATATTTCATATTTTTCCCCTTGGTATTTTCACTTTATATAAACACTTAAAGTGTTTATAATAAACGTATTTTTTTATTATTAATAAAATATATTTTACATTACTAAGTAAAAATATAAAATCTTAATTTATTTTTATTATCATTATTTTAAAAAATTTATATTAGTCAAATTTTAAATTAAATTTTAATAGTTGCTTCATTAAAACTTTCAAAATTTGTTTCTTTGTTATTTATAATTAATTTAATAAATTGATATTCTTTTTCTTTTGCAAGATTATTTAAATCAATTGATATTTCATTTATATCTTTATTATATGAATAATTGTTAATTTTTACTATATTTCAATAGTTTTCAGCATTTGTATTTTGAGGTTTTTCATAGTATATAAAAGTTAAATTATTATTTAATGTATTCAAAATATCTGAATTATTAAATTGGAAAATAACTTTAAAATCTTTGTCAGAATTTTTTTGTATTTCTATTTTTGCAATATTTAATTCATTTTTAATTTCTTGTTTTTTAAAAACAGTATTTTTTACAATTATTGCAGCAATATTACTTGCTATACCTAATCAAGAAAATATTCCAATGATTATTCATATCTTTTTTCTTTTCATATTTAAAAATTATAAATTATATTTTATTTTGAAAACATATTTATTTTACAAATAAATTATTTTTAAACTCTTAATATTTTGCATTTAATTTTTTATTAAATTGTCTTTTTTTATTAAAGTATTAAAAATGTTTTTTTATTATGTTTCTAAAAAGTATTAAAAATTTAATAATAAATTAGAAATATTAAACTTTTTTATGATAAATATTTTGAATTGTAATTTTTGTATTTTAAAACTAAAAATATATAATTTAATAAATTGAAAAAAAGGAGAAAAATTGAAAATAAAAAAATTAATAAAGTTTACTTTGCTTTCAGCAAGTACACTTGTTTTTGCTTCAAATATAAGCGCAATTGAATCTAATGTTTCACCAGAAACAACAAATTCACAAACATATAATATTTTTCCATATGTTCACAAAATTGAATATTTGAATAATAGCTATTTAATCACAAATAATATAAATATTGTTATTGAAGATTCAGTTGATTTTGAAACATTAACAAGAATTAAAGAAATTTCAAAAAAACAAAATATAGAATTTACAACCACTAGAAGAGTTCAAGAAGGTAAAACAAATATTTTAATCGGAATCCTTGATGATAAGGATGAACTAGTTGATAATTACGCTAAAAATAACAATATCAACTTTTCAGATGAATTAAAAAATAAAAATGATAGTTATATAATTCATAATAATGATAATAAAATAGTTATTCTTGCTAAAAATCAGCAAGCAAGTTTTTATGCTGTTAATACTTTATACAATGTTTTAAATCAATTACAAGATAAAAGTATTCAAAACTTTAAAATTGAAGATTATTCTGATTTATCAATTAGAGGTATTTTTTCAAATAATAAATCACTTAATTGATCGAAAAGTAATATTTTAGATTTCTTAAAATGAAGCAGTCTTTATAAACTAAATACATTTTTTTATGCAAATAATAATGTAAAACAAAATAACCAATGAAAAGAATTATATTCTGACAATGAAATTATAGAATTACAAGAATATATTTTAGAAGCACAAAAAAATAAAATTGATTTTGTTTATACAATAGATCCATTTAATGAAAACGCAATTACAAATGATACTTATGCACAAGATTTAGAGTTATTAAAAAGTAAATTTTTACAACTAATTAAATTAGGTGTTAAAAACTTTTCATTATCAAACGATAAATCATTAAACAATAGTGAAGAGTTGCAACTGTTAAATAAAGATAAAAAAAATCAATTAATTAATGATTTAAATAGTTGATTAAAAGAACAAAACACACAAATTAGTTTATTTTATGTATTAAACGAAAATGAATTAGAAAGTCTTTCAGGTATAAATCCAAATATTGCACAAGAAATAAAATTAATTGTAAACTTAGATTCTTCAACAAATGTATCAAATGAAAAAATTGTTCAGTTAAAATCAAATATACAAAATAATTTAGTTTTTTTAGTAAATTGACCAGATAATTTTGATTCAAAAGATCAACTTATTTTAGGTGGATATAAAGAACTTTTACCTAAAAATATTTCTAATAATGCTTTTGATGGGTTATTACTTAATCCAATGAGTTTTGCTAATGCTTCAAGAATTGCTGTTTTTGGTGCACTTAGTTACTCTTGAAATTTATGAAATGATGATAATACTATTAACAATATTTGAAATAATAGTTTTAATTATTCTTGAAATGGACTATTTTACAACACACCAGAAGTAGATGCTCTAACAAATCTTGCAAAGCATATGATTTCTAAAAAAATCAATGTTTCACATAAATTACAAGAATCGATTGAATTAAAACCAAAACTTGATGAACTAAAGAAAAAATTATCAAATAAAAGTTTTACAATAAATGATTTAAATCTAATTGAAGAGGAATTTGAACAATTAAATAATTATTCAAATATTGTTTTAAGAAGTACATCTAATTTTAATTTTAAACAAGAAATTCAACCTTGAATTGAATCCTTTAAAGATTTATCAAGTGGTGTTGTATTATTGATGCAAGCATTAAAAGAATATAAGAAAAATAATAATATTGAATTTGCTCAATTGTATAATAGTGCAATATCTGAAATAAACAATTCAAAACAACATAAATTTTTATATAAAAATCAAGAAATCAATCCTGAAATTGGAGTTTTACACATTCAACCCTTTGTAGAAGAAGTTTTAGATTTTGCAACACAAATTTCTAGTGAATTGTTTGATACTTCAAATAAAGATTATGGAACTACTATAACTAATTTAAATTCACTTATTAGTGCTAAAAGAGATGTAACTAGTTTATCTAATAAAGACGAAGAAATTTATAATCAATCACATCAAAGAACTCAAAATTTATTAAAAGCTGGTGATTGATATGGTGTTTCTTTAAACAGACCAACTCTTTTAAAATCAATTTATATTCAAATGGGTTCATTAAGTGATCATTTTATAGAATCCAAATTAGAATATAAAGTTTATGGTTCTGATGAATGACACACAATTACTGGACAAGATAGTATAAATAAACCAAGAAATGATATTCAACCTATTGAAGTAACTAACTTAAATATCGAAAATGTAACAGCAGTTAGAATTTATAATAAAACAGACCAAAGCGAAAGAGCATGATTTAGAATATCTAATTTTGTTATTAATCACAAAGAACAAAATTCATCAGAAAAATGAATAAATGTTACTTATGATCAAACAAATACTACTATGACAAATGCTGGTGGTGATCAAAAACACTTATCAGATGAAAATCCGACAACTGAATTTTGATTAAAAAATAACAGTAATAGTAACGATAGCAATAGAGATAGCATCGATATTGATAAAACATTTGGTTTTAGACTTGAAAATAAACAAGAAGTTACCAAAATTTTAGTTGAACAAGGTTGAACAAAAGAAAGTGATATTTTAAAAAGTTTTATTATTGAATATAAAGATGATGCTGGAAATTGAAAACAATTTGGTTCAAAAGTACTTAGTGGTTTAAAAAGTCAAACAGTAGTAGGTAATGCAATTGCTCAAGAATTTAGAATTGTAAACAAACAACATGTACCAAATTGATGAAGATTAGGAACTATTAAAGTAGCAGGATATAATCCTGTTGAAAATCCTAAATTTAATATATTTGCAAATAATGTTGAAACTGACAGAGGATCATTACATTATGTATTAAGAAAAAATAATCAAAGAACTGTTTTATTAAGAGATAAACAAACTACTTCTGGTTACTTTAAAAAAGATACTGCTATTGATATTGATTTTTCTAAATCAATGTTTATAGATAGTATTAAAATTTTACAAGATGATACAAACAATAAATTAAACAATATTATTATTAAAGGTAAAAAGAATAAAGATGATTATGAAATATTAGACACTGTTGAGCTAAATAATTTAAATTCAATTATTTCTATTGCAAAAGATAAATCAAAATATATTGGAATAAGAATCGAAAATAATTCTGATGTTAACAATTTATGAAGTCTTAAACAAATAGAAATTAAAGAAAGACACCTCCCTGATGAAAGATATTTATATGCTAATCAAAACAATACTGGTTTAGTTACAACACATCAAGGAAACGAATTTTCATTATTTAACAAAGAAAACTCTGAGCAACTAAAAGAATTTAATCTAAATAAAGGTGAATCTATTGGTCTTGACTTAAAGGATATTTATACTGTTTCAAAAATATCTGCAAACTTTACTAAAACACAAGGCATATCTCTTTTATATTCATCAAATGGTTATATATGGAATACTATTGAAGATTTTGAAAATTTAGATCATAACATTAATTTAAGATATCTACTTTTTACTAATCAATCTGAAGAAAGCAAAACATTACCATTTAAGGATTTAATTGTTACAACAACTAATAAAATTGAACTTGGTAAGCTTGTTGATAGCAATATAGGTATTGTTGAAAATAAAAATGATGATAGAAATTCGCTTAAAGAATTTGATGGTGATTTTACCACCTTTGCTAAATTTAGCGCAACACCAAAAACTAATCAATTTATTACATATGATTTAGGTAAAGAGATAGAATTAAATTCATTAAGTATTTTATCTAATGCAAATACATCTGATTATCCAAAAGATTTAGATGTTTATGTTTCTAATCAAAATTCAGATGATATTAATAATTGAACAAAAGTTTTAACAATTGGTGATGATCAAATTGATACAGATGCGGACTTAAATCTTAGTCAAACTGAAAAAGGACAAATATATTATAATAACCCTAATATTAAATATTGATCTAATAATGATTTACCAACAAATTTAAAAGCAAGATTTATAAAATTAGTTATTAAAGCAGATTATCCACAAGATAAAAGTTTGATTATAAACGAAATAATTTTAAATCAAGGTAGATATATAAGTACAAACCAAGACCCAAGATTTGAAGGTCAAAATTATGAAGAAGTTTCAAAAGATCATACACCTGAAAAACTTTTAGATAAAGATATATCAACATTTTATCAACCAGCTAATACAAATGGTTTACTAAAATATTTCATAACAAAAGAAGAATACGCAAATAAAGATGTTAGATTTTACACAAAAGGACTAAATTCACAAGCAAATGTTAGAGTTTTAATGTATGATGAAAAAACAAGTGAAACTAAAAAAGTGGAACTTGGTACATTATCTTATAATTTAATGGATTTCAGAATTAATTATCCTAATACTGATGCAAAAATTTTAGGATTTGAAATTGAATGAAAATCTATAATACCTTCTATTATCGAAATTTTACCTCTTGATAAAGCAGAAAGTCAAACAGAAACAGATACTTCAAAACTACAAGAACTTGTTAATACAAAACCGGCAAAACTTTCAAGATTTACAGCAAAGGCAAAAAATGAATATGAAAGTTTACTAGAAACTATACAAAATGTCTTAAAATCACCAAATGTTAAACAATACACAATAGACTTACTAAAAAATTCCTTAGAAGAATTTTTAATAAATCCTGAATTAAGAGTTGATATTTCACAATTGAAAAAAATCCTTGTTGAAAGATTAAATAACTCTGAAAACTGATTTACAAATGAAAGTTATGCAGTTTATGCAAAAACTATCTTAAAAATAGAAGAATCACTTAAAGATTTTGAAAATATGACAAATAGTGATATTAATGCTTTATTAGATGAACATGAAAAATCTTTAAATCAACTTCAAATTTCTAATTACAATAGACAACAAACAGAATTAAACGTTAAAGAATTTAAAAAGTTAAATAATTATGAGTACGAAACACAAGGATTTAATGATTTACAAAAATATGTTTTATATATGGAAGAAAAACTTGCTGATTCAAAAACTGCTCCATACCAATTTTGACTTTTAAACTCTGAATATGATGAATTATTTAAAAAATTAGTTAAGTCTCCAAAAGGTGAAATTTTAGCACAATACAAAGATTTTAGAGATAATAGTGCATATAATTTTGTTGATAATAATGAAACAAAATGAGCTGATGAATCTCAAAAAATAGTTGAAAAAATTAATGCTCAAAACACAATAATTAATTCACCAGAATCATCAATCGAAGAAATAAAACAAGCTTTAGATGAACTAAAAAATATTACAAATCAAGCACAAGAGACAAAAACGCAAGATTTAGATAAATTAAAATCTTTAACAGTTGAAAAAATAACAAATGATTCAAATATTTACACAAATGACTCATTTGCAGAATATAATCAAAAAATAGATTTACTTAACGAAAAATTAAATAATATTTCTAATTTAAATAAACAAGAGATTGATCAATTAATTCGAGAAGTAAACAGTGCAAAATCCTCACTTGTAATCCCACAAGATAAGGTACAAAGTGCTAAAGAAAATGCACAAGGATTATTAAAAAATATTTCAAACCCTGATTTATATAATCAAAAACTTGAAAGTGCTAAAAATCCATCCGAAGTAAACCAAATCATTAATGAAATAAATCATGAAATTGCTCTTAAAAAAGTTGCTGATTTTAATCAAAATCTTGACAAAATCAAGCAAGAAATTGATAAAGTACAAGATGAATATTTAAAACAAAAACTTTTAAATGATCTAAATAATACTGCTAATCTTGAAAAACTTTTAGAATTACAAAAAGAAGTGAATAATAATCAATCAAAAAATAAACTATTTTTTGATAAAAAACAAGAATTACTTGAAAAATTAAAACTGATTAAAAATGTTGATGTAAGCGACAAAGTATTACAAGAAATAAATAATGCAACATATATTAGTCAACTTGAAAACTTATCTAATACAATAGATAAAATAATTACTACTCAACAAAATCCAAATGAATTACCAAATGAAGAACCAAGTGAATCTTCTAATGAATTAAACACTAAAAAAGATGAATTAAAAACTCGTGTAAATCATATAAAAGATACTTCAATTAAAAATGATTTAGTATCAAAAATTGATAATGCAAATTCTATTGAAGAAATAAACAGCATACAAAATGAAATAGAAACACACATAACAAAACAGCAAGAAACTAATTCTCAAAAAAGTGATCAAATAAATAGCAAAGAAAATAAAACTTCTAATATAGCAACCATTTTAGGAAGTGTATTTGGAGTACTTGGAATTTTAGGGATTTTTGGGTTAGGGTTAATGTTTGGAAAAAAGAAAAAACAAAAATAAATTAATAAAAAAATCTGTCCCATGTTTCCCAGTTGACAAAGGTAAAAAAACTTTTAGCACTATAATACAGTGTTAAAAGTTTTTAAATATAAAATTTACTTGTTACTTTTTATGTATTTATAGTAATCATTATAAATACTTCAAGAAATATTCGATAATTCATTCTCTGATTTAAATTTTTGAATATTTGTTTTTGTAAAATTGTTTTCTTCAACTATGTATTTCATATTTCTAAAAACATCAACCATACTATCATCAGTTATTTTTTGAACAACTCCATTGTTTTTGTAAAATTCTTTGATTTTGTATGAAAGATATCTAAAAATAAATAATGTTAAGAAAGAAAATAAAATATAACCTTCAATGTGATTA
>NZ_JHWE01000027.1 GCF_000622205.1 Mycoplasma leonicaptivi ATCC 49890 | reverse complement strand
TCTCCTAATATAAATATTTTAAATTAAATATTTGCTATTAAGAGAATTTACACAAAATAATCTACGCTTCCAAGTCCCTTTAATTTTGTCTTCAAAACCTAGTCTATCACCAGCTTTGGAAAAAGGTTGACAAGGAAAACCAGCGCATAATACATCATGTTTGGGTATATCTTGTGGTTGAATTTTTGTTATATCGTTCTCTGGATCTATTCCATAATTCTTCTTATATGTTTCTATTGCGTACTTATCTATTTCACTAGCAAAAACACATTTTCCACCTAAATTTTCCATTGCTTGATGAAAACCACCAATACCTGCAAAAATATCGATAAATGTAAATTTCTTCATATATAATTAATCCTCCTTTGTGTAAGTATATATAATACTATTATTCATGTTGTCTTTATTTAATAAAAATTTTAAATTTCTTGGATTCTTATTTTTACCTGAATTATGTCTTTGTTTAAAATCACTCAAAATATATTTAAAATTATTTTGATTTATTTCAAAAATTCTCATTTTTTTAAATATTACAGAATGTTTCATTTTATTAGCATAAGAAATTTTATTATCTTTAATATTAAATAATTCCATTCTTGCTTTTGCCATTTCATTATTAAAGTCTTTGTCTTTTAATGTTGTATGTTCATAAATTATGTACCAGAGTTTATTATATTTTTCAATTGCTTTTAAAGTATTTTTTTGATCATTTCCTATTGCTTGTTTTTTAGTTAGATCAGAGCATTTTAAATCTCCATAAAAATTATCTTTTGTAAAAAATAAGTCAAAATCTAATTTAAATTTATCTTTAAAATCTTTCATTAAAATAAATTCTTTTAAATTATTATCATTAATAAACTGATTAAATTTAAATTCAAGGAATCATCCAACCCATTCAACACCTTTTGCTTGATATCAATTATTTTCCTTCATTTCTTTAATACAATCAATAGCGATTAATTGTTTATTAAATTTAAAAGTTTTATTAAATTGAGTGAAAAAAGAAAATGAATCATTATTTTTTGAATCATTTAAATAATCTAATAAAAATTCTTTTTTAAAGACGTTTATATGATTGTTTTTTAAGTCTATTTTATTAAAAATATTATATTTTAAGGCTTGGTATAAATCATTGATATATACATGAGCGGATGAAGAGTTAAGTTTATTATTAATATAATCTTTTATTTTAAAATCACAAAATAAAATATTATTTTTATATCTATAAATACCAAAAATGTATATTTTACTATTTAAACTACTATAATCATTTATAAAATCTTTATATCATTTTTTTAATTGAATTCTTTTTTTTGAAAATTGGATGTGGATTTCCAAGATATGTTAGTGAAACACAAATAAAATAGTGTTTAATATTGTTGCGAAAATAACAAAAAACCTTTTTACCTTGATATTTAATTTCAGAAATAGTATTTTGAAGAGAAGTATTTAAAATTTCGAAGAATTCTTTCTTCTTTAAAATTGGTTGATCATAATCAATTATAACTTTACCATTTAAATTTATCTGTTCTGATTTAAATTTCATATAAAACAACCTCTAAAAATTACATTTTCTCTATTATATCAAACTATATTATTATCTACTTTATTTGCCGTTTTGTGTTAAAAATTTTTACTAATTTTAAAACAATGAAAAAGAAAAGTTTTAAACTTTTTTATCATTATTTTTATTGTTTATTAAAAAAGATAATATTTTCAATTTTTTTAATATAAAATTATCTTTTTTAGAAAAAATAAGAAATTTAGAAAAAATTTTACCTTTTTAAAAATATATATAATTAATTAACCGGAGGAAAAATGAAAAAAATTAAAAAAATATTAAATTTATTTATATTAACATTATTACCAATTAGCACTTTAGCTGCTTCATGCACTAAAACTATTAAAAAAGATGAAAATAAAGAAGAAGAAAATCAAAAATTAGACAACGATAATATTAAAATAGACGATACTACTAAAACACAAACAACATCAGAAAAAACAACTAAGGAAAATAACGATTCTACGCAAACACAAGATACAACACAAGCGCCTTATACCACGAAAAGCACAACAAGCAGCACAGATAACGCAAATGAATTAAATCAACCAGTGGAAAATTCAAAATCAAATGAAACATCTAGGGAACCTTCAAAAGATCAATCACCAACAAATTCCACACAAACAGAAAATAAACCTAGTGTTTTAAAAGAAAAAGCAATAGCAAGATCTTTTAATATAACATCTGATTCTGGTTTAAAAAGAATAAACTTTGTTGTTTCACTAGATAAACCACTTGAATCTGGTTTTGATTTAGATGGAGAATATGTTTTAATTGTAAATAATAAGGAATACCCAGTTACTTTATCAAACGACCATGGAAGTAATCAATATAGTGGTTATGCTGAAGAATTTGAAAAAGGTTCATATAATGTTACTTATTTAAAACATAAATCTGGTGAGGTTATTTACGCAAATACAAATAATAAAACAGAAGGAATTAATATAACAGTTTAATATAATTTACCAAAAACCTTTCTTCTACATAGAGAAGAAAGGTTTTGATTTAAAAATAGATTTTAGCCATTATCATCTCATTCTGGTTTGTTTTTAAAATCTTGACTAGAATATTTATTTGGATATAAATATGATAATAATCTTATTTTTTCATAAAAAGAAATAGGATTAAAAGTCTGACTTCCATCTCCAAAAATAGTTTTTTCTTGTGTATCAATTAAAAAAGCATATTTATTTGAAAATCCATCATCAGGATCACCTAAAACATGATAACCAGCAAAATTACCTTGAGAATCATAAAGACCACTACCTGAAAAACCACCAGAAATGTCGACATTATTTGTATTTGTTGTTATAAAAGGATTATTCATTTGAATTCTTCCAAAGAGTTTAGTTTCATATATAGGCGGGGTTAAATTTTTGATTGAATTACCAATTAAATATTCTCGTCATCTTTTTGTTGTGTTGTCCAAAGGTGAAAACTGATTTGCAGTTTTTTTAGCACTAAAACCAGCAATATAATAATTGAAGTTTATATTGTTATTTACATTTTTGTTTAATTTTGAAACTTGAAGTGTTTTTATATTTAATAAATTATGGATAAATTCTACTATTTCTATTTCTTTTTGATTCAATTTTTGGTTTTTATATATTCAGTTCTCTGACTTATTGAGTTCAAAGTTTTTAAAGAAAAAAGCAAAATCTACAATAGCAAAAACATTATCAGAAAATTTATCAACACCACCATGAGTTTTTAAATCATTTAAAACTAATTTATTAATTTCTTGAAATTCATTTGGATCAAAAAAGTTGCTTATTAATTCAAATTTATATTCTATTTCATTTTTTCATTTGGTTGAAAAATTACTTACATATGTTTCTGAATTATTAGAAGTAGCAGTTTGTTTATCAACTATTTTTGGTACTTTAATATCAATAAGTTTATCTATTTTATTTATAGTTGGATTATTTATTTTATCTCTTTGAGTTGCATCTTGTAAAGTTTTTCAAACGTGATCATTACTTGTTATATAAAATCTAAAATCGTTTGGATTATTTGGTAAAACTTTACCAATAACTGTTCAAGAACCACCATTATCTTTAAAGGTAAATGCTCTTTGTCTATAAGTATCAATTACCTTATCTTTATCTTCTTTATACAATCTTAAAGCGTTATTTTCTGTATTAACATTACTATATTCTGATTGCTCAGTAATTTTCTCGTTTAACCCTGTGTATTTTTGATTTTCTAATGGTTTTTGATTATAAATAAATTCATTATCACCAACATAGTTTATTTTATATGATAAACTACCTAAATAAGCAGATTGAGCAATAGATAAATTATGTGAAACAATTGAATCAAATATTTTGATATTCTTTTTGTTGTTGATTTTAAGTATTAATTTATCATCAATTAGCTCAAAATCAAAACTAAATAAATCTTTGATTTTGTTATAAAACACATTAGTTACATTTAAATTCTCAAAATACGAGTTAATATAAAATTTGTAATCTTGAATATTTTTCTTTTGATAAATTTGACTGTATGGTAAATCAATATGTACAACTGAATTAGGTTTATATTTATTTTTATAATTGTCAATTGGTTTTTTGAAAGAAAGTTCAAGTTCAAATGAAAAAGAAAAAATAAGATTTTCTTTTTCAAAGGAATTAAGATTATTTATTTCTGATAAGTCTTTTGTAATAGTTGCAGAATGATTATTTATTTTAAAAATTGTTTTTTCTAAAATCTCTCTTGGTATATAGGTTTTATAATCAATATTTTTAGTGTTATTAAAAAATACTTTTTCTTTATAAGGTAAAATATCAGAATTTGTTTTATATAAGTTTTGATATTTTATTAAATTTAAAAAATTTTCTTGTGTGAAATCCACATTAGAAGTATTTAAGAAATTAATAAATTCCTCATTAAATTGGTCTTTATTTAATTGGTCATCATATATGTTTACAAAAGTATAATCTTGTGTCTTATTTATTTCAGGAACGATTTCATTAAAAGTATATGGTTCAACAAGGGAGATGTTTTTAAGTGTATATTTTATATTTTCTTGAAATTTATTTATTTTAAAATCCTCTAAGTCTTTAAAATTAACAAACACGAAAGGTTTATCAATAAAATTAATTTCATAAGAACTATTTTTATTTGTATCAACATCAAAAACTAATTTAAAGACCTTATTTTTAAAGAATTTTATATTTTGATCTGTAAAATTAAATTTTAAGTGTCCGAACAAGTTGTTTGAATCTTTTGTAACCTTAAAATTTTCTAAAGTCAATTCACTATAATTTTTATTAATTTTGAATTTAAAACTATCATTTAAATAATATGTATTAAAGTGTTCATTATTTATTATTGAATTAGTTATAATAAATTCATTAATTTCAGATGGTAATAAATTTTTATTAAAAGAAATTGTATTATTATTTTTATTTAATTCAGTATCTATTTTTAAAACAAACGGTTCAAAAGGATTAGTAGATTTTATAATAAGTTTTACATCTGTTAATTTATCGAATAAATTAGAATTATAGTTAATTTGAATTTTATCCTGATTTTCTTGAATTTTTGAAATATCCAATTTATATTTATTTTTTGCATCAATAAGGTTTTCTTTTGTATCGTTTAGTAATTTAATTTCTTCTTGATTATTTATATAAAACATATCTTGATTTTGTTTAAAAAATAAACCAATAGATTTTTTAAAAGCAGTTTTATCATTTATTATTACTCTAAATTGAGAGGATAAAGAATTACCAGAATCTAATTTAACAGACTGAACATTATTATTTTTATCTAAATATTTTCAATAAAACTCAGGTAAATTTTGATTATTTTTTGAATATATTGTTGAATCATAATAAAGTTTTGTTGTGTTATTTTCAGTTTTATCATATGCATGTCATTCAGAATTATTTGAAATAGTATAGTTATCTGAATTTTCATTTGTTTTTTTGTTAAATAGTACATATATTTCTTTGTTTTTCAGAGTAGAATTATTTTGAGATATTGAGTTTATTAAAACAAAATTATCATTAATATTTTCAATAGTTAGTTTATAAATGCTTTCTTGAACTTTTGATAATTGTTTCGAAACTTGTTGAGAATGATTTTTGTTTAAGTCTTGATAATTTACATAAAACGAATTTGGATTATTTTTTAAAATTTTAAAATAAGCAGTTAAATTATTTTCATTTGTAAAACTATTAATTAGTTCATATTCGTTTTCAAATGGATTGACAGAATCTGTTTGATTAGAAAATTGATTCTTATTACTTTCTTCTTTTAAATAATTTTTATAGACTTCATTATTAGTAAAATTAAAACTTTTTATTTTTTCTATATTTAAGTAATTATCATAAAATTGATAATTTAATTTTTTATTTTGTAAAGATTCATATAAATTATTTTTGTTTGGAATAGTTCTTAAAGTTCTAAATGAATAATTATTTTTTATAATTAAGTACTCTCCATTAAATTTAATAGATTTAATTGAATACTCAGTATTTGATTCTAAGTTATTTAGTAAAAAATTATACTGTTCTGCTGGTGAGTAATTTTCGAATACAAAAGAATTACCATTATTTAATAAAATTTCAAAAGTATTATTTTGAATTTCTTTTATTTGTTTTTTACTAAAAGAGATGTTCATAACAGCAGAATTTTGTTTTATTTCATTAAAAAAAACATTTTTAATATAAAAGTCTTTAGATTCTACATTTGAAGAATTTGAACTTGTGTCAACAAGAGTTTTAAAAACATTATTATTTTTTATTAAAATTTCTTTATTATCCAAAATAATACTTTGAATATTATATGTTGTATCACTATTTAAATTACTAATTCTAAATTTACTTTTTTGTAAATCTATTATTTGTGGGATTACTAAATTATTATTTATTTGAAATTTCACATCTTCAATTTCTTGAGTTAAATTCTTAAAATTGATACTTAGATCAACGGAATTTTGAGTGATATTTTCAAATATAATACCAGAAATTAGAATATTATTGTTTTTTGCATTATTTTTATTAATATAAAATTCTTTGTTAAAATGATCTAAATTTAAAACTTGATTTTTAATAATTAACTCTTTAATATTATATTTTTTATTTTGTTCAAGACCATTGATATAAACAACAACTTTTTGATGAAATATTTTTATATTATAATTTAAATTTTCATTAAATATAATTTGAATTTCATTTGAATTTATTTTATCATTTAAATCTATTTCAATCGTTAATGAATTAATGTTTTCTTGTCTAAATATAATATTTTCAATTGTTGTATTTTTCTTAGATTTATCTATTTTAGTGCAACTAGTTAAAAATAATGATGACAAAATGATTGGTGCAGAATATATTATTAATAATTTGTTAGTCTTAATTTTTTTCATTAAAATATTATAGTTCATTTTTTCTATATGAATCAAAATTCATATTTTCTTTAAGCATTATAATATAGTTTTATTTAATTATTTACTGAATATATTGTAAATTTTATTCTAAAAAACAAATTGAAATTTAAATGAAAAAAAGACACAACAAATTTTTATTATTTGTGTCTTTTTAATTTTTAGCAAAACTTTAAAATATATTATATAATATACCAGAGCCGACATCGAGCAAAACGCTTTATGTTAACAGTCACAATTGTGACTTTTTTTATTCTTTAAAATAGAAATTGTTTCTTCTAAAACTTCTTTATCAGTTTTATTATTTGTATCAATAATTTTATATTTAATTTTATATTTATCACATAAATCTACAAACATATTTTTATATATTAAATGTAATTTGTAAAAATAATTTTCATTATTTTTAAAATTATCTATTTCCACTTTTCTTCCTCTTTTTAGAATTCTTTGTTTAATAACTTCAAAATTTGCATCAAGAAAAATTGCGAAATCAGGATTATCTTTTAAATCTATCATATGATCAAAAAGTTTTTCGAATGCTTCTAAATATTTTTTAGGTTTTTTATCAAGAGTCACAGCAGCAAATATAAAGTGTTCAACATTAAACCTGTCTAAAAACATAAAATTATCTTTATGATTATAATTTTTTAAAAACTCTTGTTCTGCTTTTTTAAATGAGTTTGATAGCGATTCGATAATATACGATTGAAACGCAATATCAATATTTGGTTCTTGTTCATAAACTCACTTTAAAAAAGTATTAAAAACTACATCCCCTTCTTTGAATTCTTCTAATAAAAATGAATTTTTAAAATGTTTGTGAAGCGCTTTGGAAAGAGTTGATTTTCCACAACCAATCATTCCACTAATAGAAATTTTCATTACTTTGTAACCTTTGAAGAAGACATAAAATTATCAATTATTTGAATTGCTTTACTAAACACTTGTTCCTCATTTAAATTATCAGTATCAATAATATGATAGTTTAAATTATATTTATTTGCTTGTTTAATAAATAAATCTTTATAAACACTAAATAGTGTTTTAAAATACGATTTATTTAGTTCATAGTTTTGAATTTCTACAGATCTACCACGGGCAAAAAGCCTTTTTTCAAAAGTTTCATAAGACATATCTAAATATATTGCGAGATCAGGTGTTTCATCATCTGTAATTAAGTGTTCAAATAAAGCATCATATCCTAAAAGATATTTTTCTCCCTTAGGTTTAAGATTCACATGTGCAAAAATATAATGTTCTATACTAAATCTGTCAAGAAAAATTATATCATCTTGTTTGTTATTGCCCTTGTTCTTAAATTCTTTTATTAAATCAGCAAGTTTTGATGTATGGTTTTCAACAACATATGTTTGAAATCCCATTGTTAAATTTGGTTGTTTTTCATACAATCATTTTAAAAATGTATTAAAAACAGTGTTGCTTTCTTCAAATTCTTCTAAAAGCATTGAATTTTTATAATATTTAGCTAATTTGCTTGTTAAAGTGCTTTTTCCACTACTTATCATTCCGCTTATACCAATAATCATAACTTCTCCTTTTTTGTTTGGTTTTTTAGTATAGCAAATTATAAAGTGAATTAAAATAAATAATAAAAAAAACCTATGAAATAGGTTTTTAATAATATTATTATGTGAAAGGAGTGTATATAACTCAAGAAGTGATATCCGCAAATATCTCAGTCTTACTACGTAAGCATTGATAATATTATAGCATATTTTTATGTTTTACAACAATTAAATTTAATTTTCTTAATCAATGATTAATTCCGCTTTTAGAAATGTTAATATTGTTCTCTTTTTGAAAAATATCAACAAGGTTATTCAAGGAAATTCAAGGATTTTCTAGTTTTATTCTAAAAAACATTAATTGATCTTCATTAAAAATACTTTCTAAATTATTTTCAAAAATGTAATTAATATTATCAATATGTTTAATAGAACTATTTGCGATTTTTTGTAAATTAGAAAAATCAATATTATTTATTCTGTTAGAAACATTTTCAAAATCTCTTTTTATTTTAAGGTTTTGAAGTTCAAATCAAGCTTTTTTTGTGCCTATCGCAGACAAAAAATCTAAAATTTCATCAATCTTTTTTATATACATTTTATATTTGTTTGTTTTTTTAAAAATTTGAAAATTAAAATTGTATTCATTAAGTTTATTTATTATTTTTTGCGCAAACTCATCATAATGAGTACAAATTTCAAGGTGATATGATGTAGAATTTTTATCTGAAATTGAACCGCTCCCAACAAAAATTCCACCAAAAAAATGAGATAAATATTCTCCAAAATTAATTTCTTTAATTTCTTTAAAAGAATTAGAATGAACTAAATATTTATTTTTTGTGTTATTTTTCTTTTTTAAAAAAACTTTTATTTTTTCAAGTTTAGAGATAATTTTATTTAAAATATAATCATTTTTTATATTAATTTCTATAAAATCCTTGTCAAAAATGCCGTTTGCATAAATTAATCCATAGAAAAAATATAAAATTTCTTGCTTATTTTTTATATTTAAAAGAATTTCTTTTTTAATTTCCGCAGAAAAAGAAACTGAATTTTTTGTCTTCAAACTACCTCCTACGTTTTTATATTTTACTATATTTCAGCAGTATTATTAAAACCGATTCAGTATTTTATAATTAAAACAATTCAATTTTTGTTATATTGAAATCTTTATTTTTTTCATAAAACTTGAATAAAAGATACTTATTTATCAATATTTATATTTGTTATATCAAGAATATATAAAATTTGATATACATTTAAATAGTTTTAATATAATTTTAACACTATGAAGTTATACAAAAAATCAGTAGAATTTTTCCAAAGATTTGATAAAAAATATCCTTATAAAAAAGATGATTTAGGTGTCAAATTTTTAAGAAATAATATTCAAATTAAATTATGACAACCTTTTGCACAAGAGATAGATTTATTAGTTTATGACAAAGAAGATACCAAAAAAGTTGTTGAAATTATTCCGATGACAAAGGTAAGATATACATGAGTTGTAAATATTGATCTAAGTTTTGAAGGTTTCTATTATCAATTTAAAATTACACAGTCTAATGGAGATGTTAACTTAGCACTTGATCCTTATGTTATTTCATTAGCACCATTTAATTGAAAAGGCCAAGAAAATGGTGTTGGTAAAGGAGCTTTAGTAAACATAAAATCAAAAGAAGCAGGACCAAAACCAAGGCAATTAAAATCTAACTTAAATAATTCAGTTGATCCATATATTTATGAGTTACATATTAGGGATTTTACAAGTGGTTTAGAACAAGATAGATTTAAAAGCAGACTTGGTACATTTGATGCTGCTATCGACCATAAAATTTTTGATTATTTAAAAGAGTTAAATATAACTCACTTACAACTTTTACCAATTCAGTCAGCATATACCGTTAACGAATTTGATTTAGGTATTTATAGCAAAGGTCATGGAAGAGGATGAACTACTAATTATAATTGAGGTTATGATCCACATAATTATTTTTCAATTAATGGAATTTATTCAAGTGATCCTCAAAATCCATATGCAAGAATTAAAGAGTTTCGTAATTTTATATCAAAAGCACACCAAAAAGGTATTGCTGTTATTATAGATGTTGTGTACAATCACATGATGACAAATACAATATTAAACAATGTTTTACCAGGATATTATTACAGAAATCTTGCTAAACAATTTCCAGTAAACTATCCACCACTTGCAGATGAAAGATATATGGTTCGTAAATTAATGATTGATTCCTTAAAATATTTTGTTAAAGAATTCAGAGTTGATGGTTTTAGATTTGATTTAAGTTGCTTCCACCATTTTGAAACAATTGATGAAATCGCAAAAGAGCTTAGAGAGATAAATCCAAACATTATTTTACATGGTGAAGCCTGACCCTTTAGTGATCTTGAACACAGTAAATCTTATATAAAAGGTGTTCGTGGTAACAATATTAATTTTGGTTATTTTAATGATACACTAAGAGATGCTATTAAGGGTTCAGAACACGAGGGTTACTTTAAAGGTTTAATTCATGAATTTTCAGAAGAATCATTTAAAAAATATGTATCTTCTATTGTTGGAAACATAAAAGATTATGATTTTAAAGGTGTTTCACACGCTAATGATACATATAGTTTATTTGCAGATAATATTGGAATGAATCTTGCTTATTCAGCTTGTCACGATGGTATGACTCTATGAGATAAACTCAACATTTTGCTTC